>NZ_CBAUBA010000001.1:0-218246 GCF_964796385.1 Aquirufa sp.
AAACTTCAAAGAAGCCAATTCATTGGGGATTGTACTATGAGTTTCCTAAAAATTATTTTGCCCAACACCTATACGCCTTTTACAGATGGACTTTTCAAGCCAAAGAAAAAATAAAAAATGATGACTAAAGCTTGGGTATTTCTATATGCTGCGGCAATCTTTGAAACAGGCTGGACATACGCCTTAAAATTTTTAAGTTTTTCAGACTTGAAAACCGCGTGGAGTTTGCAAGAAAATTTAGGCAAAGCCAGCCTTCCATTTATAGCCTATGTATTATTCGGAGGGGCCAATATTTATTGCCTATCTGAAGCGCTAAAGGAAATTCCCACGGCAACGGCCATCGCAATTTGGACAGCGGTTTCTTTAGTATTAATAAAAATTTGTGATGTGTACTATTTCAAAATACCTACTAGCTACCCAGAGTTAGTTTTCATGGCACTGATTGTCATCGGTATTATTGGCATGAAGCAATATTCCGCTAGTTAATCCCTTTCGCTTCTAAAATCATTTCCGCCATTTCGCGAAAACAGCCCGCACCACCAGGTAAAGACAAGACCACATCGGCTTGTTTTTTCACTTGGGCTAACGCGTCAGATGGGCAAAAAAATACGCCCACAAACGGACGAACAACTAGGTCATTCACATCATCTCCGATATAAGCAATTTCATTTGGCTTTATTTGTAAGCGTTCAATAATTTCCGCCAAAACACGTTCTTTATCCTTAATGCCTAAATGCAATTCCGTGATCGCCAATTTCGAGGCACGCTGTTTCACAGATGGAGACATTTCCCCTGTTATTATACCAGTTGGAACTTGAGCAAACTTTCGCAAACGCTCCACACCCATTCCATCCCGAATATTGAATTTTTTTAAAACCTCCCCTGTTTCTCCGTAGTAAACACCCCCATCAGTCAAAACCCCATCGCAATCGGTCAATACCAATTTAATCGCAGCTAATCGCTCTTGCATATTCATCAGTTATATACTTGTAAATCCTCCATCCACAACCAAATTCGCTCCCGTCATATAAGCGGAAGCATCACTCGCCAAAAACACCAAAGCACCCGCATAATCCGTTATTTTCGCCATCCTCCCCAAAGGCGTTTTTTTCGCATATTGTTGTTGGAAAAAATCCGCCTGCCCATTCTCCACGCCACCCGGCGAAAGCGTATTTACGCGAATTCCTTTATCTCCCCAATACGCAGCCAAATAGCGTGTAAAATTAATCACCGCCCCTTTTGTCGTTGGATATGCAGGGGTCTTAAAAAACAATTGCTCCCCAGCTTCATTCCGATATAGCTGCTGATCCGGACCTACCATCCCGTACGTCGACGCAATATTAATGATGCTGCCTCCAGAAGCAAGCATCAATTTGCCGAATTTTTGGGATACCAAAAATAACCCCATCACATTCACCTCCCAAGATTTTTGAAATAATTCAACCGGGTAATTTTCAAAAGATGACATGGCTAGTACATCTGCCGACTCCTGGAAATGGTCATTGATCGCAGCATTATTTACTAAAATATCGATGCGACCCAAGCTACTTTGGATTTTAGCGGCGGCAGATTCTACGGATGGTTCACTGCGGATATCCATCGCCAAAGCGATTGCATCATGGCTAAGAAAAGCCGCATATTCAGCACAAGCTTGGGCGTTCAAATCCGCAACAATGACGCGTGCTCCCGCATCACGAAGCGCCACACAATGTGCCTTTCCAATGAGGCCTAATGCGCCAGTTACCAAAGCAATCTTACCCGTTAAATCAAAAAGCTCCATTAGATTCTTGGCTTAATATTATGATCCGTTACTTTACGAAATACTGCTTCCAATACCTCCCCTTTCAACAAAATCTGAACATTGTCCGCTTCGATTGCCTCTTTCAACCGCGGTAAAATTTCAGCATATGCGCTCAACGTATATTCCATGTCCTCCTGCGTATGACTGTAACACATGTTGTGAAAACCGCCCCACAAAATTCCTTTTTGCAAAAGCTCCTGTTGCATAAATGTTTTCAATATCAAAGCATCTTGACCAGGTGCTTGATAGGTGAGCATGCTCCGACAAGGATAACCAACACAAGACGTGATGTGATGCATTCCTAAATCTTTGGCTAACTGGTTATAAGAATCTTGCATAAAAGCACCTTTGATCGCCAAGACTTCTGGAACTTGATGTGTTTCCATAAATTCAATCGTTGCCATGGAAGCGGCTAACGAAAGTGCTTCACCACCAAAAGTCGTAAAAGAGAAAACTTCGTTGTCAAATAAAGACATAACATCCGTTCGCCCTGTCAAAATCGCTAATGGCATTCCATTCGCACACGCTTTCGAATACGTTGCCAAATCTGGCTTTACACCAAAATATTCTTGAGCTCCACCCATAGCAATTCGAAACCCCGACCACATCTCATCGAAGATTAATAAAGTCCCGTTCGCTTGACAAATTTCAGCCAATTCTTGCAAGAATCCTTCTTGTGGTTTTTCAAAAATAAATGGCTCCAAAATGACGCAAGCAACCGTTTCGTCAAGCGCATTTTTGATTGATTCGATGTCATTAAATGCAAACGTAAAGCTCAAGTTTTTCAATGCTTCTGGGATCCCTTTACCTCTTGATGTGATACCGATGTACCAATCATGCCACCCGTGATATCCGCAGCAAAATACTTTATCTCGGCCTGTAAATGCGCGCGCGACACGAACTGCCGCAGAGGTGACATCTGCTCCCGTTTTGCTGAATTTCACAGCCTCCGCATTAGGAATTATTTGTTTGATTTTCTCGGCTAGTTCTACTTCCAATGGATGCATTAATGAAAACGTAATGCCATCTTTTAATTGCTCTTGAATTGCGTTGTCAATTTCTGGGATACAATAACCCAAAGACAAGGGTCCAATGCCCATGTTAAAATCGATGTACTCATTTCCATCCACATCCCAAACACGTGCACCTTTCCCTTTTTTCAGGTAGACGGGCGCTACTCCTTTTGAGAATTGGCCAGGGCCTTTCGCCAACGTTTGCGTGATCGGGTGCTGTACCTGCAAACCTCGTTGGTACAAAGCCTGGGACTTTTCAATCTGAGGTAATTGGGCATTAAATTCAACATGATTTGCCATGGATTCTCTAGTTTAATTTCAAGGTTTTTATTTGTTCTACTAATCCTGCCGGATCTAATTTTTCATACGCTAATACTTCGTTGAGTCTACCTGGCTTAAACCATTTAGCGTCAAAGCCAATCGGTGAAACAGGAATTTGTAAGCCTGCCCGCACTAAAAATTCAGCTACAATACTGAATAAACCACCTGTAATAAAGTGATCTTCAATCGTGATTAACTGATTCGTATTTCCAATCAAGTCGCGTATCGCCTGCTCATCCAAAGGCTTAAGGCTTCGCATATTAATCAAGCCTACTTCCAATCCTTCCGCTTCCAATAGTGCTTTGGCATGAAAGCATTGTTCAAACATAAACCCATACGTTAAGATGGTTAAATCTTTTCCCTTTGAAATAACTTCGGCTTTACCCGCTTCGTAAGGTGCGTGTTTGTAAACGGCGGGAAGTGTAGAAATTCGCACATAACTTGGATGAGGGCTTGCCCAAATACTCGGTAACATTTGAACCAAATCTTCCGCATCCGCTGGTGCAAAAACTTCCATACCCGGAATGCCGCGCATGATGGAAACATCCTCGATAGCTTGATGAGTAGGACCGTTACCATCAGACAAAACACCGGGAATGAAACTGCTCATTTTAACAGGCAGATTTGCGATGCCTACGGATGTACGTGTGAATTCAAATGCGCGCATAGTTAAGAATGCCGACAGCGCATGAACGACCGGGATTCTTCCGCGTAATGCCAAACCCGCGGCAGCACCTAACATCGTTTGTTCGGTAATACCAGTATCGATAAAACGATCGCCTAGGGCTTGTGGTAGATTGCGAACCAACGCGCGGTTTTCAGCTGTCATGACGACAAAGCGTTCATCCGCAAGGGCAGTCTCTTTTAATAATTCTTCGTATGTTATCATAACTATTATCTTACTACAAGCGTCTCCGCCGTTAATGTCGCTTGACTAATTTGATGTAATTCATCCATTAATGATTGAATTTCTGCCGATGAGAAATTACAGAACCAGCGATCTGAACGCGCTTCGATAGAAGGTAAACCTTTCCCGCGAACGGTATCGCAAATTATGACATGAGGTCCTGGAACCGTATTTGTCATTTCAAATGCCTGTTCAAGTTGGGTGAAATCATGCCCATTCACCCGCTGCGTTTGCATTCCAAAAGCTTTAAATTTATCAACCAAAGGTTCCAACGGAATTAAATCCTCCGTAGCCATGTTGGCCTGAAATTGATTCCGATCAATCACAAAAATCAAATTAGTTAGCTTATGTGCGTTCGCTACCAAAAAAGCTTCCCAACAAGAACCTTCGTTTAATTCACCATCGCCCATGACGCAAACCACGCGATTAGCGGTCTTGGAAATTTTCATATCCATCGCAACGCCAATGGAAACTGCAGGCAACTGCCCCAAGGACCCTGAATGAAATTCGACACCAGGAATTTGACGGTTCGGATGCCAATAAATATGATCGGTGGTAGATAGATGATTTGCGAGTCTATCAGATTCTATCCAGCCTAACTCAGCAAAAATGCCGTAAAGCGCCGGGACATCATGGCCTTTGGAAAGAAAAAGATAATCCCTTTTCGAATCAGTTAAATTCGATTTATCAATATTTAAAAAAGATGTGTACAAGTAGGTCAACACATCCACTGCTGAAAGTGAAGCACCTAAAAAACATCCTCCCTCCGTAGCCATCGGAATAATGCGTTCACGGACTTTTAAAGCAAATGCTTGTAATTCAGTTTGCGAGTCTTGGTTCATAATACTTGCTTGGTTTGTTCGGGAGTAATTGTTTTCAACTCCGCTAGGTGATTACGATACCAATTTACTCCCGCTAAGGAGCGATTAATTCGTAAAATTGAAGGTTCAAAAGTGAGTAAATCCAATATATCCCGTAAATTAAAATGAGGATTAAGTGGGTATAGTCGGTTGTAAACAGCTTCGATAAATGTTAAATCTTCTGGATAATCTAAGGTAAAGCGATGACTCATTTCGTAGTTTAGCCCCGTTTCCCATAACACATTTCCAATACGAAATTGGTCAAGATTCTCCCAAAAATAGGGGGTTGTATGTTCTCTTTCTAACGGCTTTTTTGCTTCCTTCCAAGCTGTTTCTAAGGCACAGAAAGACATCACTTCTACGTCGTTCCCATCCGGATATGATTGTGGATGCAAATTGCTTACATAATCAAATTGAGCTTGATTTTTGATGTAATATCCGATAACACGGTCAATGACAGCAGGATCAATCAACGGGCAATCTGACGGTATTTTAACAATGTGCTTCGCATTAAAATGTTTGGCGGCCTGATAATGCCTATCTAATAAATCCGTTAGTGAACCGCGAAAAACCGTGTACCCCTCAAGCTCACAAATCTCAGTTAGGACATCATCCTCAGGTTGATCAGATGTAATAACCACCAGATTAAATTGCCATTTGCTTTGCTTGATCCGTTCAAGTTGATGAAAAAGAATGGGCTTATCTTGAACCCATTTCAATACCTTGCCAGGCAGCCGAGTAGAACTCATGCGTGCTTGAACAAATATGGATAAATCAGTTTGCATAATTCGATTCGAAATTGGCATAAAGACTCAACCGATTTATAAACATTTCTTTGGGGCCTGTATGCAACAAATAATCCCGGCAAATGGTCGCAATGTGTTCGGCTGAATTTCCCCCATTTTGAATTGGAAGTAAAGATTTCAACTCCTCTATATCAAAATACGAGTGTACCGGTTTTCCTAATGCAATGCCCGCATAAACCACCGTTGAATACTGTGTAATTAATTCCGAACAGTTGGCAATCATTTCATTAGTTACGCCATCAGAATAAATTAAAGTATCATCCGGACAAACCGATTTGATCTCACGAACGGCACGCGATATTTGTTCATTCGGATGCAACTTGATCAGTAATCGTCTGCCTGCTGCGATGTCAACACACGATTGTAAAAATGCCAAACGATCCTCATTTCGATAGGTTTCGCGCATGTCAGAGGTCGCAACCATCACATAGTCTTGGTATGGGAAATCATTTTGCCGAAATTGCTCTAGATTATCATAATTAGGAATCCCCGTGACGACAACTTTGGAGGCATCCGTACCATGCTGAATAATATAATCTCGATAACCCGTGGAGGCAGCACAATAGATATCACATAAGTTAGAAGTACCATTTAACGAAGTTCCTATACTTAAATACCTAGGTAGCTTTAATCGTTTTATCAACTTACTAATATTCGTAAATGGATCAATCATACCTTCTTGTACCCAAATAGTTTTTATTCCCTTAAACTTGCTAGGGAATAATAAATCTGAGCAAAAAACAATCAAATCATAGGAGTTTTTAAGTGCTTGATAATCCAAACGCATTCCTTTGGATTTCATATACTCCTCTGCTTTATTTCGTAAAGGCAAACCCATCACTGTATTATCTAATATCCCTTTCTTAATTGCATAGGAGATAATTGGATTATCTGAAAAGTACTGGCTAAACAAACAATCAAATTCAGTCAAATGCGAAGCAATTTGCTGCATTTGGGTTGTTTGATTCATAGAACCTGTCAAAAATAAAATACGTTGAGATTTCATGATTCTATTAACAATTAGGTAAAAGTAAGTTAGCCATATCTTAATTTGAAGTCACTTACCAGGATTTAACACTTAGTTAATAAGTAGATAATATTTCAATTACCTAAACCGTCTTAAAAAAAGTGGCGGAACAAAGTCCCGCCACTTATTAAAAACCCTTAATCAACGTTTGAAAAACCTAAACCTTATTTAATCAACCACATTTGGTCGTTAATATCATCTCTGCCACCATATTGACTATCAATGGCTGCTTTGTAATTCGTTGCATTAGCCGTTCTTTCTGTTCCTGGATAAATCCAACGCAAAGCGATGCGATTGGAGTTTCCATTACCCACTCCTGTAGAGAACGCTGGAAATCCTGTTCTTCTCCAGTTAAAGTATGCTTCCATACCTGAGTTCATGAAGAAAGCCGCATATTTTTGAGAAACGATTTTCTCAATAGCTGTAGCCGCATCGTATTTTACTGACGATTGCGCATAGAACGTATTGAAGTTAAAGTTCACCGTATATTTCACTAATTCAGAAGCATCACGTGCACCAGACTTCGAATAAGTCATCGTATTAGAACCTTCCGCGATACCATAAAACGACTGAGAAGCCTTGATCCCTTTAACGTACCAATCTTCCGCAGAACCTGAAGCCCATCCACGTGCATATCCTTCAGCAATGTTGAAACATAATTCAGGATACCCTACGATGAACGTATTTTCACCCGTATAAGTTTGGTAGTAACGCGCACGATTTTGGAATGAGTAGATACCTGGGGCAAATCCTGGACCATTTGACAAACCTGCATTTCTTGCCATGTCATCGATGTTATCACCTGACCCTGCTCCGCGGTAAGCCGTGAAGTCTGATGCTAATTTACCAGCCTTCAAATCAGCACCCGCAGGCTCGCAAGTAGCCATTACGCGTGGGTCTTGTGTTTTAACTAAAAAGCCAACATACGTAGAAGCCATATTTTGACGTGTTGCATCAAAACCAAAGTTGTCTGGATTAGAAGGATACTTATTGAAGTTATTCCAAACAAATTGCAATGACTCTGCATTCGACCCAAACAATGGATATTTCGATGGATTTCCTATCATCTCAGCGAACTTCGTCTTAACGCCTAATTCCGCATCCGTATCTTTCTTTGATAACGTTATCAAAACACGTAAGCGATACGCGTTAACCACTTTTTGCCACTTTTTCAAATCACCATTGAAATAAAAATCACCCGAGATCGTCTCTCCTTTGGCAGCCAAAGCTGTCATATCACTATTCGCATCATCTAACCACTTCAAGATTTGTGTATAGATAACTTTTTGTGAATCGTATTTGGGAGCTGTATTTTCAATTCCTTTTAACGCTTCTGTCATCGGTAAATCTCCTACACGCTTCGACATTTGATCGAAGAAATACGCTCGGAAGAACTTACCTAAAGCCGAGTAGCCATTCACATCGGCTAAACCTAATTTCTTTGCTTCCTGCTCCATTTTAACAACGTTTTTCAAGGTTGTATATTGGTTTGGCATTTGCCCTAAGTTATACTCATTATTTGCATAATAGTTATAATTAGAGCAATAGAACTGATTGTAACGCATATCCCCAGAGAATGGACGACCATTATCGTTCATCACGTTCATTTCAATAGACTGTAAAACTAAAGATGCAGGAACTTGTACCGCACGGTTAGAGTCTTTCTCCAACTGGTCAAAGGTCTTCTCACAACTGCTTAATGCAATTACAGAGAAACTAAATATGCCTAAAATTATATGTTTGATTTTCATTGCTTGAATCATTTATTAAAATGAAGATTATTAGAATACTAAGTTTAAGTTAACACCATAGCTTCTTACCGATGGAGTTTGAGTACCTGTAGCCCCATCCGTCAAGTACTGAGACAAATCAGTATCTTTTGCTTCAGCGAAGTACAATAGGTTACGTCCGACGAAAGAAACGTTCGCGCCAGAAACTGACTTCCCGAACCACGTAGATGGAAGCTTAACACCTACCACAACTTCTTTTAACATTCCGAATGAACGGCTCATTAAGTTTCCTTCGTTCGTATTATAGTAACGACCTACGTAATCTTGTACATACGTCTTGACCGTGTTAGGCGCAAATTGCAATTCAGAGAAGTTCGTCACCTTTCCATTTACATCATATTTGATCGCTACGTTATTCGAAACAACTACACCTTGACCAACAAATGCTTTCACACCTAAAGCGTCTTGTGGACGAGCTTCAGCGAAAATACCTTGTGTGGTTCCGATGTGACGACCACCACGGTACGTTTGTTGTTGCGTATAGTTAATGATTTTACCACCAATACGACCATCAAATAAGAAGCTTAAGCTTACATTCTTGTACGTAAACTTATTATTCAAACCGAAAACAAAATCCGGGTTAGCATTACCAAGATATTGAGATTGCGTTCCCGTTAATCTTTCTGGAATTCCCGCTTTCGTATTAATGATTTCGCCTGCAGGTGTACGAACAAAAGCTGAACCATAAATTTTATCTGTACGATCCCCTACTTTTAAGAAGGTATTTAAGTTCGTGATACCTGGATAAATTTCCGTTAACGTCTGCTGAAAAGTAGAGTAGTTCGCTAATACATCCCAGCTAAAGTCGGCCGTTTGAACTGGTGTCCCTGTTACTGAAATCTCATATCCTTTCTTCTGCGTCTTGATACCATTCACTAAAGCTGACGTATAGCCTGAAGTAGATGAGATTGGCAATGAGAAGATCGAAGGACCATCATTCGAGATAAAATAAGCAACATCGATTCCGATGCGGTTTTTCATTAAACGTAAGTCCATACCAAATTCCGTCTGAGAAGTCTCTGAAGGATTCAAGTTTGGATTGCTCAATTCGTTACCGAACGTTGCACCTGTTTGGTTATTGTAAAAGAAACCTGTCGAGTATACCGTGTTGTTTTGGTAAGATGGACCATCGTAAGGAGAGTTATAGTTTTCACCTGAATACGTTCCTACGCGGTTATCAATCGTAGATGATGTCAAACCATCCTTCACGTTTGCAAATGAACCACGGAATTTCAAGAAAGAAACTACCTCCGGTAAATTTACGTAATCAGATAAAACGGTTACCGCTCCAAATGAAGGATAAAAGAACGAGTTCTTTCCTGCCGGTAATGTGGACAATTTATCAACACGTCCTGTAGCAAATACCGTTACGTATTTCTTGTAAGAAAAGTCAGCCGAGTAATAGGCTGAAAGCACATTCATGTCAGACCCGAAATTGCCCACTTGAACAGGCAACGCTGAATTTGAGAAGTTGTATAAACCTGGAACGTTCAAATAGTTCGTTGACGCGAATATCGACTTATATTGAAAAACACGTTGAGATGCCCCCGCATTAATCTTGGTATTAAAGCCAGGTAAGATATCCTTATCAAACGTCAATAATAATTCCGTATTGTTTTCAAATAAATTACGACGATCCTCGCGGTAATCACCACGACGCTCATCGCGACCATAGGTACCTGCCGAATAAGGGAATTTCTCGGTACGTACCATATCCCAAGTTGTTACTTGCGTACGTGCTAACAAGTTCAAGTTTTCATTAAACGTATACCGTAATGAAGCTTGACCTACAATATCTGTCTTGTAATGCGAACGCAACCACTCGTAAGACATAAAATACGGATTATTGTATCGTTGGTACTCCGCATAGATTTGCTGAACACCTTCTTTACCTTTTTGCCAGTAATTACGCATGTCATCCATGTTCCAGTCAGCACCTGCCCAATAAACGATATTATAAATAATCGAGTTAGGACCGTAATTTACGTCTGGAATGTTTGGTGTGTATTGACGGTTATACTGTAAGTTCGACTCAAATTTCAATTTGTTAGAGAATTTGTAATCAGCTGTTACGTTAAAGTTCGTCATGTTCAATTGGGTATTAGGAACAATACCTTTTTGATAAATATGAGACGTAGAAAAACGCAAGTTGTATTTATCACCAGTCGCTGCTACTGAAATATTATTTGTAGAAAGAAGTCCTGGCTCTAAGAAACGCTTTAAGTTATCCTTACCACGAGCAACCCATGGAGTACCTGAACGTTTGCCTGTGATTGGGTCAACTGGAGAATCGTATTGTGGTATTAATTGGCCATTAAAACGTGGACCCCAACCACCATCGTAGTCACCATCATTTAATCCGCCACCTTTACCATCACCGAAAGCATAGTTACCGTGATCACCAGGGCCGTACTCATCTTGTACTTTAGGAATCGCGTAGAATCCACCTTGAACTTGAGTAGATGAATTAACCTCTACGGAGAATCCACGCTTGTCAGCAGAACCACGTTTCGTTGTGATTAAGATCGCTCCGTTCTTTCCACGGAAACCGTAAAGTGCAGATGCCGAAGCTCCTTTTAATACGGAATACGTTTCGACATCATCTGGAGAAATATTCCATGTATCTGAGTTGATCGGCACACCATCTACTACGTATAAAACTGTGGAGCTACCACGCAAAGAAATATTGGGTTTGCGTAATAATTCTGGCTGAGATCCAATTGTCAAACCCGCTACGCGACCTGATAATGCATTGATTGCATTGGGCTCACGCGCTTTGATCGTTGAAGCTCCGTCGACCGACTGAATCGCCACACCAATTTTACGTACATCTTTCTTGATACCCAAGGCAGTAACAACTACTTCTTGAAGTTGCTTTGCATCAGTTGCTAGAACAATTGTCAATTCTGATTGACTACCTACATTGACCTCCTTCGTTGCAAACCCAATCATGGAAATTTGCAATATTCCGTTCGCAGGAACATTGACACTAAAATTACCATCCGCATTGGAATTTGTACCTACTTTAGTGCCTTTAACTAAAATGGATGCACCTGGAATTGCCGACTGGTCATCTTGTGCGATCACGCGGCCTTTCACTGACCGCGACTGTCCTTGAGCAATCGAAGTCGTTAGTTGTAAAAAAAGCAAAACAAGCCATGCCGACTTGAAGAAGCTATTTTTTACACATTTTTTTAATAGAAGTGTGTTCATAAAATTGTTTGATTTTAAATTTGATGTAAAACTACGTGTACCAAATGAGGCAGGAATAAGAAGATAAATATGAAATTGTAAAAAAAAACCACGCTAGATTACCAAAACATTACGTTTTCCATTAATTCATTTTTGGGCATTATAAAATCTTTGAATTGTTCAAATAAAAATGATTTATGATTTGTTTATACGCCCATAATATGTCTTTAACATTAGCTTTAGAACTTAGCACAAATCTTACTAGATATGAATCCCATAAAATTGGTTATTCTCGACATGGCTGGAACGACAGTACTTGACAATCATGAGGTCGAGCATTGCTTTAAATTAGCCGCTCAGAAAAATGGTTTGCTGGCGAGTGATGAACGTATTTTGGCCCTTCAAGGCTATGCCAAATTAATGGTATTTCGCATGCTTTGGGAAGAGCAATTGGGTCCAGCAGATTCGAGCGTCGAGTCACGTGCCCAACAATCCTATCAAGATTTTACATTGATTTTAGAAAATCACTACAGAACAAATCCAATTTCCCCAACGGAGGGCTGTTTGGAATTATTTGATTATTTGCATCAAGAAGGAATTACCATTGCATTAACCACCGGATTCTATCGTAAAGTGGCCGACATTATCCTAGCTAAATTAGGTTGGGGGCAAACATTGAATGGCAATTTTATGAACCTCCAAAATAAATCAGGTATTCATATTTCAATCACACCTGATGAAGTTGGCGGTGAAGGAAGACCTTCCCCCAAGATGATTGAATACGCCATGAAACAAGCGGGGGTATTGGACAGATCCCAAGTGATAAATGTGGGTGATACCCCCGTGGATTTACTATTTGGAAAAAATGCAAACGTACGTCTAGCCTTGGGCGTTTGTAATGGTACGCACACCCGAGAGCAATTGAGCGCATATCCCAATGATGGACTGCTAGACTCAATCGTTGATTTAATTGATATAATCGAACATGCTAAAAAGTAAAAAATACGACCTAATTATTATTGGCGGAGGCGTAATAGGCACGTTTTGTGCGTACCATGCCTTACGCAAAAAAAAATCCGTTTTATTGATTGAAAAAGACGAAATCCCTTTCGAGGCGAGCTTTCGAAATTTTGGCCAAGCCGTCCCTTCAGGACAATCGCTAATTAAATGGTTTGACTATGGCCGAAAATCCTTACAAATTTACAAGGATCTTCAAGACCTAACTGACATTTCTCTAGTGAAAAACGGATCTTGGTACCTCGCTTCAGATGACCAAGAAATGGGGCTGATAGAAGAATTAGGCCAATTATTCAAAGAGCGGGACTACACAAATCGCATATACACATCCGCAGATTGCCTCAAAATAAACCCACATATTAATTCAGATTATGTGAAAGGCGGCATGTTTTTACCGGATGAAGCTTCCCTAAATCCACTCGTCATGGTGCATCGCGTTCGCGCATTTTTAATCCATGAAATGGGACTTCATTTTATGCCAAATACAGCCGTTATCGATGTGGAAAAAAAACGTGGAATAGCCAAATTAGTTACATCGAAAAATGAAACGATTTGGTCTGATCACATCATCGTAGCGAATGGCCGAGATACCCAGTTTTTACTGCCCGAACACTATAAAGAAGATGAGCTAAAAATAAGCAAATTGCAAATGATGCGGTTGGCGCCTCAAGCGAAAATACTGAAGTCTAATATACTTACTGGACTTACCATTCGGCGATACGAAAGCTTTCATTCGTGTCCTTCGTATTCAAAAATTACCGCTACTGCGCACCAACAAAAACTTCAGGCAGCCGGCATTCATATCCTGTTCAAACAAGCAGATGACGGATCCATCATATTAGGTGATTCGCATGAATATGCCCCGGCACACAAACAATCCCAATTTGGATTTGAAATCTCAACGGAAATCAATGAGCTCATGTTGGCCGAGGCGAAAAAAATTCTCAAACTAGAAAATTGGACGGTTGATTCTTCGTGGGCAGGCTATTACTTACAAAGTACCACAGGGGATGTCTTTACCAAAACGGTAGACGATGTCATTCACATCATCAACGGAATCGGAGGAAAAGGGATGACGACCAGCCCTGGATTTACGGCTGAATATATTCAAAATTTATACGCATGAAAAAATTAATTCTATTAATGCTAAGCTTTTCTAGCGCGGCATTTGCTCAAAATAAGCCTAAAAACATCATTTTTATGGTGGGCGATGGCATGGGTGTAAGTCAAATTTATGCTGGCTTAACGGCAAATAAGGGGCATTTAAACCTGGAGCAAGTGAAGGTAATCGGCTTTCATCGAAACCAAGCATCTGACAATTATGTAACGGATTCTGCCGCAGGAGCCACGGCTTTTGCAACTGGAAAGCAAACCTATAATGGAGCGATTGGTTTAGATTCCTTGAAGCAACCGAGCGTGACATTATTGGAATTAGCCGAACAAAAAGGATTATCCACCGGTCTTGTTACTACCTGCGACATAACTGATGCAACGCCCTCATCATTCATTGCACACCAATTGAAACGTTCCATGCATGAAGAAATCGCAGCCGATTTTTTGAAAACTGATGTAGATGTAGTTATTGGCGGGGGGCGTAAATTCTTTGAAAAGCGTGTAGACAAACGAAACTTATTAGACAGTTTACGTAAAAAAAATTATCAGGTTCTCGGTGACATCCAATCGATGGCTTCTGTTCATCAGGGAAAATTGGTCAACCTATACGCGGATGAAAACCCCGTCAAAATGTCGGAAGGCCGTGGCGATGCTTTATTAAAGTCAACACAAAAAGCGATTGAACTAGTTAGTACAAATAAAAAAGGATTTTTTGTATTGATCGAAGGGTCTCAAATTGATTGGGGTGGACATGCAAACGACGCACCATATGCAATCGCAGAAATGATTGATTTTGACTCATCGATCGGTTGGGTCCTCGACTTTGCGCGCAAAAACAAGGAAACACTCGTTGTCATTACGGCCGACCATGAAACAGGTGGAATGGCGCTGATGGGCGGAAATATGAAAACGGGCGAGGTAAATGCGGCTTTTACAACCAAAGGCCATACAGGTCAAATGATTCCTGTGTTTGCTTTCGGTCCTGGAGCGGATGACTTTTCCGGAATTTATCATAATTATGACTTATTTACGAAAATGCGTTTGGCCCTCCGATTAGGTCAAAAATAGATTGTAAATTTTTCATGTGAATTTCGAAAGCCCACGGATTGATAAAATGCATGGGCTTCTTTTCGTCGTTTATTGGAGGTCACCTCCAAGGACTTCGCTCCTCTTCGATGAACTTCTTCCCGTACTTGATTAATGAGCGCTCGCCCGATTCCTTTCCCTTGCTCGGCCATAGTGACAATCAATTCCTGAATTTCAAATACCATTCCTTGATGGTGTAGAAGTCGGTGCCCCCGACAAGAAATAAATGCCAACAGATGACCAGCATTATTTTCGGCAACATACATCAAGGAATTTGGATCAAGTAGATAGTCATGGAAAATAGACGCAAAAATAGCGGCATCAGAATTGGTATTTTCAAGCTCGTCAACAAGTAGTTTAATCCCCTGAATATCCGTTATTTCTACTAAGCGTATTTGTATGTCGTTTGGCATATTAAGGAATTATTATGGACGGGTAAACATGTCTTTAAATAAGTCTAGAATCATTTACATGCCCCTATTATCTAGCTAATTTACATTAAATCAAGAGCAAATTCCATGTCAATTCAAGTAGTAACAAAAATAATTTCTTTATTCGAAAGTAATGGAGATTCCGCGTACGGTGGCGAAGCCGTCACACAAGGCGAGCACGCGCTTCAGGCTGCCCATTTAGCCTTGGAGGATGGGTGTCAGTCCAACGTCATTGTAGCAAGTCTATTACATGACATCGGACACATGTTACATGCCTTACCAGATGATGCTCCGGAACAAGGGATTGATGATTTTCACGAAGAATTGGGATATCGATTTGTCGACAAATATTTTAAGCAATCCGTTGCTGAACCTGTACGCCTTCACGTAGCAGCTAAACGTTATTTGTGCACCCAAGATCCTCAATACCTGTCAAAATTAAGTAAACCCTCCCTTTTGAGTTTACAGCTTCAAGGCGGACCTATGACCCAAGAAGAGTGCAGATTATTCGAACAAAATCCCTATTACCTAGATGCCATACAGCTTAGACGCTACGATGATTTGGCTAAAATACCCGATTTAGACGTTCGCGTACTGTCCCATTACCGGCCATTCATGGAGGAGCTTTTAAAATGATCATTAGCTCAGCTGGCCAACTGAATCATCCGAAAAAAACTTGGACGCATCACCCGATTTGGTCGATGATGGCCGCATTTGGGTGTTACTTTTGCGTCTATGGATTTCGAAAGCCATTCACGGCCGGACAATACATCGATCAATATTGGTTGGGCATTCACTGGAAGTCCATTTTAATTTCGTCCCAAATCGCGGGATATATGTTGTCAAAATGGTGTGGTATCTTTTTTGTTTCCTCCATCACATGGGAAAAAAGAGCTCGGGCTATCATCATTAGTATCGTCATTGCAGAAATTGCTTTACTTGGATTCGGCTTAATTTCTCGCCCTTGGAATTTGTTATTTTTAGTCCTAAATGGGTTACCCTTAGGGATGATATTCGGATATATTCAAGGCTATTTGGAGGGTAAAAAGAACACGGAATTATATATAGCCGCTCTAGGTTCTAGTTTTATTCTAGCGGATGGTGTTTCCAAATCCGTTGGGATAAATGTGTTGAATTGGGGGATAGCTGAAAATTGGATGCCATTCGTATCCGGATTAATTTATGTGCTACCTCTATTATTCTTTGTATGGATGTTGACCTGCATTCCTCGACCATCTGAACAGGAAGTGGCCGACAGATCCGCTCGACCGCCCATGAATCAGCAAGACCGCTTGAAGCTTGTGAAAGAGTTGTGGCCAGGTATCGTGGCAATTAGTTTGTTATATTTATGTGCTTCGTTATTGCGTGGAATCCGTTCTGATTTTGCCCCCGAAATTTGGAAATACTTAGGATTTATTAGCCTTCCACAAACCTATTCCCAAACAGAAATGTGGGTAACATTAGGCATACTTGGAATAAATGGGAGTTTGGTCTTATTAAAGAATAATTTCAACGCATTCTTTACAAGCATATTTGCTATCTCATGCGGATTTGGCTTATTGGTCTTTGCTGGGATGTATGGATTTAATCACATGAATCCATTTTGGTTAATCGTCCTGACTGGTTTCGGAATTTACCTACCTTATTTAACCATTACTACGTCGGTATTTGAGCGAATGATTGCGATAACGAGGCACAAGGCAAACATTGGGTTTTTGATGTATATCGTTGATTCGATTGGCTATTTGGGATATAATGTGTTATTACTTTCAATCGGGTTTATATTCCCAGATTTAAACATCCCTGAATTATTTTTTGTGTGGATTAAGTTGATGGGTGTAACGGGACTGGCTCTTTGTGTGTTATCGAGTATCTACTTTATGAAAAAATTGAAACACGGAGCAAGGGTCTGAAACAAGAAATGCCGGCAGGAAACCTACCGACATTTTCTCTATTACACCAATATAAAATCGTATTATTGACCTATTGTAGACACTCAAGATTTTTTTTTCTTATCGTAGATAAGTGTCGAATCTGAATGTGCCGATTACCTTTATGGCATTATTTGCAGATTTATCACCAATAAGTACTACTCTAACCACATTGGTTAGAGCAAACGTTTTTAAAGCATATACGAATACTTGCACTTCGTACACATACCACCCTTACAAAATGATTGGTCAAGTTAAAGCTTATAACTAAATCCTACTGAAAAACTTCTTTTAGGACTTAATGTACTAAAGACTTGATCTTTAGAATTATAAGCTCTAAATACAATATCAATATTATCGTTAAGAAGATTATCAGCTCTAAAATTGAAATTGAATTTATCGTCTTTACCAAATGTCTTATTAAACGAGAAATTTAAATTATTGTAAGGTAACGCGTAGACATCAGGGAATAAGCCTGAACCTACAATTGTTAAGGTTGCTCCTTTAACGTTATAAAAAAGTCCAGAGCTAATGCCTTTGTCTGAATCGGCATATGTAAAACCTGCATTCACGATATAAGGTGATTGCCCAGCCATCTGTCGATTAGATTTCAAATTCTCTCCTGGCTTCTCATAAGCCTTTCGCGCATTAAACTCTAAATCAGTCATAGTCACAGAAGATTGTACAACAGTAACATTTGCATTAAAGCTAAATTTCTCCAAAGCTGAAGACATAAAACTTAATGACTTATTGATTTCAACTTCTGCGCCAAACAAATTTGCACTTCCTACGTTTCTCGGCTGATACTCTGTCGATGTTTGCTGTTGAGGAATTCTAACCAATTCGATAGGGTCTGCAAAGTGCTTGTAAAATAAGGAGAATGAGAGTACTTCTGATCCATTATAAAACTTCTCCCAGCGCATATCCAAATTGTCAATCATGGTAGGAACTAATTTTCCTGCCCAATCATCATAAGGGAATAAACTACCATTAAAAATACGATTGGTTAATGGATCTAAGATTTGAGCAAAAGACAGTTCTTTGAATGAAGGTCTAGCAGTCGTGCGCGTATAAGATCCTCGCAAGTTTGTTTTTTGACCAAACTTTTGAATCAAATTAACACTTGGAAAAAGATTCATATTGTCTAGCACTTTAGCATTGTCAAGATTTCTACCCCCCGTAATATCACCTGATGCAAAACGCTGATCTCGACCGGTATGAAATTGTTGGTAGTGTTCGAACCTTACACCAACTATCGCTTTTAATGAAGACGTTAAATCTACCTCATCCAATAAATAACCAGCTAAATTATTTACTGTAGAATTATAAGCGTTTGAATTGATTTTATTGTTTCCCGATACATAATAAATATTATTAATTGTAGAAGGATAAATATTTTTATCAATCAAAACCTGAGATGGGTCATTTGCCCAAACTGGTTGTTGAGCTCCATAAAATTGAATATTAAATTGTCTAATTTCATAATTTCTTTCTTTCATCAAGTATAAACCTCCAAAACGAATAGTGTTTTTTGCACTAAATTTTTTTTCAAGATCTACTTTAAATGAAGTATTGATTTCGTCCAGATAACGCCAGATTCTAGATGGATTCCCACCTGCGCCAGCATTAAAATAAGTTCTTCCTGGATCAATCGTAAATGCTGTCTTGCGAATATCAGGATCTGTAGACTTGGAAAGCGTTGTACCTGCAGCCCAATCAATTTTCCAACCACTTTCACCTAATACATGTGATCCAGATAGTTGAAAATTAGTTACACTCCGCTCCCCATATTCAATATTATCGGAAGTTGCTATATAACCAGATTGACCAACTCCGTCAGAATTATTAAATACATCGAATTTACCCGCCCGGTGCTCACCACTTTGTAATCTCAGGACATTAAACTTAATTTTTGAAAAATCAGTTTTGTAAGCCAGTCCCGCCAATGCGCCAATTAACACATTTTCTTCTCCTAATGTTCCGGAAAGGTTATTCGCAACTACCATTTCAGAAGCATTTTGGGTAATATTTTTTTGTGATTCCCCATATTGAACATTCTCAAACAAGCGTCTTTCAGATCTGTAGGACAATGCAGCAACATAGCCTAATTTTTTAGAACCGCCACTGCCGTTTTCGTTCAAATTAATTTGATCCCCCACCGAAAATCCAAAATTAAAATCAGAAAAACTATTCATTGTTTTGGCCCCTAAATCAGGAGAAAAAGATTTAACAAAACTATTTACCGCACTCGGAGAAGCACCAGAAACTGGAGTTGGAATAGGATTGCTCCCACTAGCTAATGAAGGTAATGCTCTAGTTCCATCGTCCATTCCCAACCAATCCTTTCCTCCCTTATTACCTGTCAAAAAATTACTTTTGAAATGCATGTCAGGGTTATAACTCATAGATGCAGAAACATTAAATATTTTCCTGGTAGGAAAATCATTAGTTTCTATATTTAACAATCCACCTGTAAAATCAGCAGGCATATTGGGTAAGAAATTTTTAGCAACCGTAATATTGTCAATTAAAGCTGTTGGAAAAATATCCATTTGTAATGCGTTCCTATCAGGATCTAATCCTGGAATATCTAAACCATTAAGTGTTGATTTTGAATAACGATCACCTAAACCCCTCACATAAACATATCTTCCGCCTTCGATTGAGACACCTGTCACTCGCTTTGCTGCTTCAACTGCCGTTCCATCCCCAATTAATTTCATTTTTGCTGATGAAATTCCATCGAACATAGCCACAGATTTCCTTTTTAAGATTGTTAGGGATTCTTCTGAATTTCTAAGCCTTTGAAATGTAACTACTACTTCTTGCAATTGAGTACTTGATGTACTTAAGGAAATATCTGGAACAACCGTCACTTCATTATTCTTTACAGAGATCTCTGTAATCTTTGCGTTATCAAATCCAATTGAACTAACAATTAAATCATAACTACCTGCAGGCACGTTAAAGGTAAATGCGCCATCTATATCACTTAATACAGCTTTATTGACAGTTGAATTATTTACTCTTACTGTAGCGGCAATTTCAGGCTTACCTGTTGACCCATCTAAAATTTTTCCTCTAATAACCCCATTTTGGGCTTTAATCGAAAAGGAAAACAACAAAATAAAAGAGCAAATAAAGTATAAATTTTTCATGGTGTAAAAATAAACTAACGGTTGAGGGATTACCTCAACCGTTAGAGTTAGTCAAATATTTTTATAAAATTATTTTAACTTATTGGCAATTGCAGTCCAGGACCAACCTGCAAACTGAGTTAAATCAGCACCGCCCGTAATAGTAGTACCAGCTGTGATTGCGCTTGGAATAGTTTTACCAGCAGATTTGTCGATGTATTTAGCTAAATCAGCTGAAGGAACATTTAAAACTATATTTTCAAACTTTACTCCATAAGTAGTGGTGTAAGGAGTTGTAAATACTTCAGTAATATTTTGTGTAAATACAGTCGTTGAAAATCCAGTTGCATATATGTTAGAAAGTTTAACTTGCGTATTCGCATCATTATCGATGAAATGACCAGCAGAACCGCTCACATTTACAAAACCTTTGTCAAAAGTATGACCTACATTCAAGTCTACTCCAAATGTTCCTTCTGGACCATCTAGTTCAAATGAGCTACCGCCTGCAGAAATAATTGCAAAGTTAGTAATAGTTCCTCTGAATGCTTGATCGGTATCTAAACCATCATCACCAGCACCCCATACAACAATGTTTTTACCATTCACTGTACCACCGAACCACTCGATACCATCGTCTTGATTACCCACTACTTCAATGTTTTCAAAAACGGTACCAGAACCTACCCCACCTAAAGTAATACCATTGATTTCGTTACCAGAACCAATTTCAGTACCACCATGACGAACAGAGATATACTTGAATACACCAGAATTATCTGCATCATCAGAACCTCCATATAAACCATTAGGATCTGAAGTAGGAATACCTTCGATTTGAACTTCCGTTTTCTGTGCACCACTCGAAGAAGCCGAAATTTTGGCTTTACCTAAAATAAGTAAACCACCCCACAAACCATTCACGGTAGGTTCTAGATTTGGAGATGCAAACTTACCAGCAGCAACATCAGCAATAGAAAGCTTGTCAGCTACGGATGTGAAGATAATTGGTTTTGTCGCTGTACCAGCAGCGTTTAATTTACCTCCTCTAGCAACAATTAGAGCCGTAGCACTTGCACCAGCACCAGCTTGACCCTTGATAATTGTACCCGGCTCAATAGTTAGCGTAGCACCACTTGTTACTGCGATACGACCTCCTAATATCCATACTTTCTTAGCATCCCACGTTGTATTAGTCGTGATATTTGAAGTTACAATAACTTCTGTGATTTCCTTGGCAACGCCAATAACCGCAGTAGCTTCTGCAGTCTTACCTTGCGAATCAGTTATAACTAATTTAATAGCACCAGCGCCATCATTTTTAGTTGAGAAATTTACTTCTACGGTAGATCCAGAAATTGAACCCTGACCGTTAGTAACAGTTACATTTGTACCTGTTGCCGTGTAAGTTGCTGTTAACTTAGAATCGAAAGAAACAGTGAAAGCTACTTTACTAGATTGACCAGCAGTAACCGATGTGATGGCAGCTGGAGCAGAAGCAGAAGGAGCTGCATATTCTACCACTGGTTCCTCTTCTTTACAAGCGCCTAGAAAGAAAACGGCACCCATAAGCATTGACAAAATTAATTTTTTCATGATGTTGTTAATAATAGTTTTTGATTATGGCTCAAATATCACAACCCCATATTAACAAATTGTTAACTCAGCAAAAACTTACTATTAATAATGCCATTTTGAGCAGATTGATTGAATTCGTAATGGCTAATAAAGGTGGCAAATGAGGCCATCTTCAAGAGCTATTTTTGGCAAATTATTAGCGCCATTCATTACCATTAAATAATTGATTAAGGCTGACAAAATCATAACAGTAAAGGTATTGTTTGACGTAATTTACATGCATTCCCCCCCTAAAAACTAACACTTGAATGTTTTTTAGAATGGGCTTAGACTTACGAATTTTCCAATAAAATTTGATTAATTCGATATACTTTATGGTACAATTTCAAGAATTATAATTTTTTATAGAAGAACTTTCTTGAAAAAGTGAAATTTAATGCGGATATAATTTGTGGGTTATTTCAAACGCATACATTTGAATCATCAAACGGAACTAATCCGCCTAAAAAGTACAAAACAAATACGCTTATGAAAAAGTCCATTAAAAACGCTTTGGCTATCGCAATTTTTGCCGCTAGCATGTCCATGACTTCTCACGCACTAGCCATAGAAGTAGGTTTACCCGTAAGCATCAATCAGGTTGGGAAAATGAAATTCCTAGTTAGCACAGAACCTAATTCAAAATTATTTGTGATCATATACGACACGGATGAACAAATCATTCACCAGGAAGCTATTTCAAGTCGCAAACTTTACAATTTTGGAAATTTATTAGATGGGAAATATCGAATGGAAATTAGAAATGCCAACAAGCAAATCATTCAAACCAAAAAATTCAACATTTTAACTGAAACCAAACGCGATTTAATTGCGATACAATAGGTTCATCAACAAGTGAAAGATTAAGGGTAAAAGGGCGCGGAGATTCTGCGCCTTTTTGTATGCCAGATAAAAAAGCCCGATTGATTAAATCGGGCTTTCTATTAGTTCAATAGATCTACAAACTGATCAAACAAATACCGCGAATCATGCGGTCCTGGAGACGCCTCTGGGTGATGTTGGACCGAAAATGCCTTACGGCCTTTTACCCGTAAGCCTTCCACTGTCTGGTCATTTAAATTAATATGTGTCAATTCTGCTTTTTCAGAAGATTTTAAATCATCCATCTTCACGGCAAAACCATGATTTTGTGAGGTAATCTCAGACAAACCAGTAATCAGATTCTTCACTGGATGATTCAATCCACGATGTCCATTATGCATTTTATACGTAGATAACCCACAAACTTGAGCCAAAATCTGATGACCTAAACAAATGCCAAAAACCGGTTTGTCGCTTGCTAAAAACTGTGATACCGTCTCAACGGCATATGGCATCGTAGCCGGATCACCCGGGCCATTCGAAACAAAGTACCCGTCTGGATTCCACGCTGCGATTTCAGCATAGGATGTTTTGGCCGGGAAAACTTGTAAATAACAATCGCGCTCGGCGATGTTAGATAAAATACTTTTTTTCACACCCAGATCCAAGACGGCTACCTTTTTGCTTGCAGAAGGATCACCAACAAAGTAAGCTTCTTTCGTACAAACTTGAGAAGATAATTCTAGTCCTTCCATGGAAGGAATCTTAGCTAACTCAGCCTGTAAGGTGGATAAATCAAAAATCTCGGAAGAAATCAAACAGTTCATCACACCTTGCGTTCGGATATGACGCACAAGTGCACGGGTATCAATCCCTGAAATACCGACTAAATTGGCCTTCGCTAAATAATCCTGCAAAGATCCATCGGCCGTTTCACGTGAATGAATACTGGCAAACTCATTACATACCATACCGGCAATTTGAACTTGACTAGATTCAGCTTCAAGTCCATCGATCACACCGTAATTTCCGATGTGTGCCGTGGTATTAATAATTACTTGGCCACTGTAAGAAGGGTCGGTGTAAATTTCTTGATAACCTGTCATTCCGGTATTGAAGCAAATCTCTCCACCATGGGTCCCAATCTTGCCTAAAGCCTTGCCATGAAACAGAGTTCCATCTTGTAATAACAGTACTGCGGGTGTCGACTCAGTAACTTTCATAAATTTGTGCTAGCTAATTAATTTTCAATCCTAAAAAAAGGGCTTCAACGAATTGTTGAAGCCCTTCCAAAAAATCGGGGAAACGAATTAAGCGTCTTCTCCTTTTTCTTCTGTAGACTCCTCTGTTGCAGGTGCTTCAGGAGCATCTTCAACTACATCAGCAGCTGGAGCTTCTGCTACAACTTCTTCTGCGGCTGGTGCTTCTTCAAGAACTTCTGCAACTGGTGCTTCCGCTACAACTTCTTCTGCTGCTGGGGTTTCTTCAACAACTTCAGCGGCTGGTGCTTCTTCAACAACTTCAGCAGAAGGCACTTCAGCAACTGGTGCTGCAGCTACTGCCTCATCTTTCTTAGCTCCTGCACGACGACTACGACGTGTTTTGCCTGCTTTTTCAGCAGCTGCAGCTAACATAGTTTCGTTGAAGTCAACTAGCTCGATGAAACACATTTCTGCGTTATCACCTAAACGATTGCCTAACTTAATAATACGTGTATAACCACCTGGGCGATTCGCTACTTTCTCAGAAACGATGCTGAACAATTCTTTAATAGCATCCTTACTTTGTAAATAAGAGAAAACCACACGACGATTGTTTGTGCTGTCAGTTTTTGATTTCGTGATCATTGGCTCAATGTACTTACGCAACTCCTTTGCCTTCGCAACTGTTGTTTCGATACGTTTGTGCAAGATTAACGAAGTGGCCATATTAGATAATAAGGCTGCTCTGTGGGAAGCTGTTCTTCCTAAGTGATTAAATTTTTTACCGTGTCTCATTGTTGTAATTCGTAAGTTAAAAGCTCTTTCGAGCTGCGGTTAGTATGCGACTTGCATACCACCTATTACTTTTAGTTTAAGTATTAATCTTCGTCTAAACGATATTTAGATACATCCATTCCGAACGTTAGACCTTTTTCTTCGATCAATTGCTCTAACTCAGTTAAGGATTTCTTGCCAAAGTTGCGGAACTTCATCATATCTGAAATTTCTAATTTCGCTAATTCTCCAAGTGTACGAACGTCTGCAGATTTCAAGCAGTTATACGCACGAACAGAAAGATCTAAATCAGCTAATGAAGTCTTCAATAGCTTGCGCATGTGAAGCATTTCCTCATCTACGACATTATCTTCTTCTGCTTTCGGAGTTTCAAACGTCATTGTTTGATCAGAGAACAACATAAAGTGTTGGATCAAGATATACGCAGCACCTTTCAATGCATCTTCCGGGTGAATAGAACCATCCGTTTCGATATCAAGAACTAATTTCTCGTAATCTGTTTTTTGCTCTACACGTGTATTTTCGATGCTGAACTTAACGTTCTTAATCGGGGTGTAGATTGAGTCGATTGCGATGTGACCAAAAGCAAGTTCGTTTGCACGAGGCTCATCAGCTGGCACGTAACCGCGACCTTTTTCAATGATTAATTCAATTTCCACTTCTTTCGAAGCATCTAAATGACAGATAACTAAATCTGGATTTAGAATAGTAAAATAAGGCGTGAATTTCGCGATATCACCGGCAGTAATGGCTGTTTGGCCTTTTACTCGCAATGTCACTTTATTCTCTAAAATCTCTTGCGCTTTCTTGAAGCGAACTTTTTTCAAGTTTAAGATGATTTCGGAAACATCTTCATGTACACCTTCGATGGCAGAAAACTCGTGTAAAACACCTGCGATCTTAACACTTGTGATCGCGTACCCTTCTAATGAAGAAAGTAGGATTCTACGAAGTGCGTTACCAATGGTAACACCGTAACCTTTCTCGAGAGGCTTGAACTCAAACAACCCGTGAAAGTCATCGGCTTTCTCCATCACAACTTTTTCGGGCATTTGGAATGCTAATATTGACATATTTCGTAGCTTAAAATGATACTGAAAAAACGTTTTTGGTACTATTATTTTTATCTAAAAAATCCTACGGATTATTTAGAGTACAACTCGACGATTGCTTGCTCGTTGAAGTTTTCTGTGATTTGATCTCTCTCTGGATAAGCCAAAAATTTGCCAACCATATCACTTTCAGACCACTCTAACCAGTTGTAACGTTTTGGAGAACGACCAGCTAATGAGATTGTCACAACTTCTAACGACTTCGATTTTTCACGAACTCCGATCAATTGACCTGCACGTAAAGAGTAAGATGGCACATTTACTACTTCACCGTCGACAATAATGTGTTTGTGAATAACTAATTGACGAGCCGCACGACGTGTAGGTGCAATACCCAAACGATAAACCGTGTTATCTAAACGTGCTTCACACAATTTCAAAAGGTTCTCACCTGTGATGCCCTCTTTAACAGCGGCTTTGTGGAATAGGTTTTCGAACTGACGCTCTAAAATACCATACGTGTATTTTACCTTTTGCTTTTCCTTCAATTGGATGGCATATTCAGAAACTTTTGAACGTTTCCCTTTACCATGCATTCCTGGAGCATAATTTTTACGAGCTAATGCTTTGCTCGGACCTAAAATTGGTTCGCCGAAACGACGCGCAATCTTGGATTTTGGACCTGTGTATCTAGCCATTTTGTTTTAAAAGTCATTGCACCTCTTATGTGCAGTGAAGTAATTAAATTGTGAATAAAAGCGGGGGAAAATAATTACTAATTACCCCTGCATAAAAAATATTAAACGCGACGACGTTTTGGAGGACGACATCCATTGTGAGGCATTGGCGTAATATCACGGATAAGTGATACTTCGATGCCCGAGTTTTGGATAGTACGGATAGCAGACTCACGTCCAGCACCCGGCCCTTTTACAAAAACTTCTGCTTTCTTCATTCCTGCTTCAACAGCTACCGCTGCGCAGTTAGATGCTGCCATCTGTGCTGCATAGGGCGTGTTTTTCTTAGACCCACGGAAACCCATCTTTCCTGCTGATGCCCAAGAGATCACCTGACCTGCTGAGTTTGTAATGGAGATAATGATGTTGTTAAAGGAAGCTTTGATGTGTACTTGACCAACTTGCTCAACTACAACAACCCGTTTCTTCGCTTTATCTTTTCTTTTTGCTTGTGCCATACTATTTGATAAATAAAATTGGGTATGAGGAATTTCCTCTACTTATTACTTAGTTACTTTTTTCTTATTAGCAACTGTTTTACGACGACCCTTACGAGTACGTGAGTTGTTTTTGGTGCGCTGGCCACGTACTGGAAGACCCTTACGGTGACGCAATCCACGGTAACAACCGATGTCCATCAAACGCTTGATGTTCAACTGAACTTCAGACTTAAGCTGACCTTCTGTTTTGAATTCAGCCGCGATGATCGCACGGATCGCATTCGCTTCCGTATCGTTCCACTCACCAGCTTTCTTGTCAACGGAAACCGCTGCCTTCGCTAAAATTTTCTGAGCAGTACTGCGACCTATACCAAAAATATAAGTCAATGCAATCTCTCCTCTTTTTTTGTCGGGAATATCAACCCCTGCAATACGAGCCATATAGGTAATTAATTGTTGTGATTAATCAATTTAGTTTGAATTATCCTTGTCTTTGTTTGAACTTAGGATTCTTCTTGTTAATAACGTAAAGCTTACCGTGACGACGAATCACCTTGCAGTCCGCACTACGCTTTTTAATAGATGCTTTAACTTTCATTTTATTTACATTTATGGGTTAAACCCTCTTTTTACTTATAACGATAAACAATTCTAGCTTTACTTAAATCATAGGGTGACATTTCCAACTTCACTTTATCTCCTGGCAGAATCTTAATGTAGTTCATCCGCATCTTGCCTGAAATGTGGGCAATCACTTGATGCGTATTCTCTAATTCTACCCGAAACATAGCGTTCGAAAGAGCTTCCAAAATAATTCCGTCTACTTCTATCGAAGATTGTTTGGCCATAATCCTTTATTTAAATGTTCAACAATACAGTTGATGTTTTTAATACTTCTTCAATGTAAGCAAACGTTGTTAGCACTTTCGGACCTTCCTTTGTCACGCCTACCGTATGCTCAAAATGGGCACTCGCTTTGCGATCAATTGTTCGAATCGTCCAGCCATCCGTATCCACTGAAATCTGCCGTTTCCCCAAATTGATCATCGGCTCGATCGCAATAACCATGCCTTCCTTCAATTTAGCTCCATCACCGCGGCGTCCATAATTAGGAACTTCGGGACTCTCATGTAGGCTTTTACCTACACCATGACCTACTAATTCCCGAACAACCCCGTAGCCTAATGCTTCCGTATATGACTGCACCGCACTTCCCACATCACCGGTTCGCTTACCCACATGGGCTTGATTCAAACCCTTGTACAAGGACTCTTTTGTCGCTTGCATTAATTTTTGTACCTCAGCAGCCACATTACCTATTCCATAGGTATAAGCGCTATCGGCATGAAATTTATCTTTGTACACGCCTGCATCTATGGAAATAATATCTCCTTCTTGCAAAGTCAAATTCCCTGGTAATCCGTGAACCACTACGTCATTCACAGAGATGCACAAGGAATATGCGTACTTTTTATCTCCTACTTGGTAATTTAAAAAGGAAGGATGTGCTCCGTTATCCTTAATAAATTGGTAAGCAATCTGGTCTAATTCGAGCGTTGTAACTCCCGGCTTTATGGCTTTCGCTACTTCGGCATGACACTTTCCAAGAATTTCCCCATTCGCTTGAATGATGGCCATCTCTTCTGGCGTCTTTAAGTAAATCATCCTAACGAGTGATCACTTCAGAACGACCTTTTACACGTCCCGACTGCATTAAACCTTCATACTTACGCATCAACAAATAACTTTCTATTTGTTGCAATGTATCCAATACTACGCCCACTAGGATTAACAAAGATGTTCCTCCAAAGAACGAAGCAAATCCACGCGTCACACCAAACAAGTTGGCAACCGCCGGAAGAATCGCAATAATCGATAACATAACAGCACCTGGCAACGTAATGCGATCCAAGATACTTGCGATGAAACCCGAAGTTTCCTCACCAGGCTTAACGCCAGGCACGAAACCGCCACCACGTTTCATGTCATCCGAAATTTGTGTTGGGTTAATCGAGATCGCTGTATAGAAAAATGTAAATACAATAATCAAGAAAGCGAACAACACATTATACTGCCACGTAGTAAAGTCGCCAAACGACTGCGCTACAGAGGAAGCAAATTCAGATTTATCAGCAAAAGATTGAGCTACTAAACCTGGGATAAACATTAATGCTTGAGCAAAGATGATTGGCATAACGCCTGAAGCGTTTAACTTCAAAGGAATGTATTGGCGCTCTCCACCTACGGCCATTTTACTGCCAACTACCTGCTTTGCGTATTGAACTGGAATGCGTCGAACAGCTTGTGTCACCATGATAGCACCCATTACAATAAAGAATAGGGCAATTATTTCAATAATAAACAATAAGGCTCCAGACATACCACGAGATCCCGCTTCTTGTAAAATAGATGCTGGAAACCGCGAAACGATACCGATCATAATCAACATGGAAATACCGTTACCGATACCCTTGTCGGTGATTTTCTCACCCAACCACATACAAAACATCGTACCCCCTACTAAAATCGCAACTCCGTAAAGACGGAAGAACCAAGGATCTACCAAGATAGCCTCAGCAGGAATAGTTACTTGCAGGTAGGTAAAACCTTGTGCTGCAGTGACGAAAATGGTTAGAATACGAGTGATTTGGTTTAATTTCTTACGACCAGACTCACCGTCTTTTTGCATTTTTTGGAAATACGGAAGGGCAATCGTCAATAACTGAATCGCAATGGAAGCTGAGATGTACGGCATGATACCTAAAGCGAATACAGATGCATTGCTTAAGGCTCCACCGGAGAACATGTTCAACAAGCCAAATAGACCGCCGTCACCTGGTTGCGAAAGCTTTGTTGCGTCTACACCAGGTAGAACGATATAAGAACCTAAACGAAAGAAGGCGATAAAAAGTAACGTATTTAAAATACGGCCTCTTAATTCCTCAATCGAGAAGATATGCTTGAAAGTTGTTATTAACTTGTTCATTCGATTAGAATAGAGGATTAACCAACAATTGCTTTACCGCCAGCAGCTTCAATAGCAGCTTTAGCGGCACCCGAGAAACCTTTTACTGTAACCTCTAATGCAGAAGTAACAGCTCCACGACTAAGGATTTTCACTAAGTCAGACTTAGATACTAAACCGTTGCTGTAAAGTGTTTCAAATGTGATTACGTTCGAACCAATTGCATCAGCTAATATTTGTAACGTATCTAAGTTGATTGCTTTGTATTCTACACGATTGATATTCTTGAAACCGAACTTAGGAACACGACGCTGGATAGGCATTTGACCTCCTTCAAAACCACGCTTGCGTGAATAACCTGAACGAGACTGAGCTCCTTTGTGTCCACGAGCAGAAGTTCCACCTAAACCGGAACCTTGACCACGACCTACTCTTTTTCTTACTTTAACTGAGCCTTCAGCGGGCTTTAATGACGATAATTTCATTGTAATTGGGGCTTAACGCTGCCATTTCTGGCAACTCGCGTGTTAATTAAATATTTTCTACTACGATTAGGTGACCTACCGCACGAATCATTCCGGCAATAGCTGGATTTAATTCATGTTCTACGGACTGACGTATTTTACCTAATCCCAACGCTTGAATCGTACGTTTCTGTACTTCTGGGCGCTTTATAGCACTTTTTACTTGAGTAATTTTAACTTTAGACATCGGTTGTTCTATTAGTGAGGCACAAGGCGCTCTGATTATCCATTAAATACTTTTGCTAACGAAATGCCTCGTTGGAACGCTACCGTATGTGGCGCACGCATTTTCACTAACGCATCGATTGTTGCCTTTACCACGTTGTGGGGATTTGATGAGCCTTTAGATTTTGCAAGGACATCATGGATGCCAGCAGATTCTAACACGGCACGCATCGCACCACCGGCAATCAATCCTGTACCCGGAGCAGCTGGCTTGATCAGAACGAAACCACCTGAAAATTTACCTAGTTGCTCATGAGGAACTGTTTTTTTCAATAAAGGAATTTGGAACAAATTCTTCTTCGCATCTTCGATCCCTTTTGTGATCGCATCAGTAACTTCATTTGCTTTTCCTAAACCGTATCCAACGACGCCATTTCCATCTCCTACTACCACGATGGCAGAGAAACTAAAACGACGACCACCTTTTACTACTTTAGCAACACGGTTGATGGCTACTACCTTCTCCTTCAACTCACCTTCGTTAACCTTTACAGGTTTTGCTTGTAATTGCGACATATCTTATTAAAATTGTAAGCCACCCTCGCGAGCGCCTTCAGCTAATGATTTAATTCTTCCGTGATATAAATAACCGTTACGATCGAAAACTACTTTCGTAACACCAGCAGCTGAAGCCGCTTTTGCGATTGCTAAACCTACTGTTTTAGCAGCTTCGATGTTATTGTTTACTTTGTCCTTCTTGTACGAAGTTGCTGAAAACAATGTTTTTCCAGCTAAATCGTCCACTAATTGTGCATAAACTGCCGTATTGGAACGATATACTGTCAAGCGCGGACGCTCGGCTGAACCAGCTATTTTAGCACGTATCGCACGTTTGATGCGGGTTCTACGTAAATTTTTTGTTGTTGCCATTGTTGTTAACTTGTTTGTGTGGATTTCCGGCCCACGCTTACTATTTATTTCTTACCGCCTGCTTTACCAGCTTTACGACGAACTTGCTCTCCTAAGAAACGAACACCCTTACCTTTGTAAGGCTCGACAGGGCGAAGTGACTTAATTTTGGCAGCTACCTGCCCGATCAATTGCTTGTCGATACCTTCTAATGAAACCATTGGGCTTTTACCTTTTTCCATCGCAGTAACAACCTTGATTTCAGAAGGAATAGCCATAAAAATAGCGTGAGAATATCCCAAGCTTAATTCCAAAATATTTCCTTGATTAGCGGCTTTGTAACCAACACCGATAATCTCTAAATCTTTCTTGTAGCCTTCACTAACACCTACAACCATGTTGTTGATCAATGAACGGTATAAACCATGCAGCGCTTTGTGACGCTTTTGCTCAGTTGGACGAGCTACAGTCAACACACCATCCTCAATGTTAACGATGATATCCTGATCAATTTGCTGCGACAAAGTCCCCTTTGGGCCTTTCACAGTCACTAAATTACCCGCGCTAATATCTACAGTAACTCCTGCAGGTAACGGGATAATCTTTTTTCCAATTCTAGACATAAAAATATGATTTGCTTAAATTACGAGTTGCCCCCTTTCAGCGTGAAACAATTAATATACGTAACAAAGTACCTCTCCACCTACGTGAAGTGTACGAGCCTCCTTATCTGTAATTACTCCTTTTGAAGTAGATAAGATGGCGATACCAAGACCATTCAATACACGTGGCAACTCCTCAGCGCCATTGTACTTACGAAGACCTGGTTTAGAAATACGTGTCAAATTAACGATAGCAGGTTGCTTCGTTACTGAGTTGTACTTTAAAGCTATCTTGATTGTTCCTTGAACGGAAGAATCATCGAACTTATAGTTTGAAATGTATCCCTTATCAAAAAGCACCTTCGTGATTTCCTTTTTAATATTGGAAGCAGGAATTTCAACTACCCTATGGCGTGCCTTCAAGGCATTTCTCAATCGGGTTAAATAATCTGCTATTGGATCTGTCATTGCTTTTAAATTTGCCGCATGCCGTTAAAATGGCCTGCAAAATTACAAAAATGAATTTAATTAATCAAATTTTAGTTTACCAGCTGGATTTTGTAACCCCTGGAATTAAACCGTTGGACGCCATTTCGCGGAACGTTACCCGGCTAATGCCGAATTTACGCATGTATCCACGAGGACGACCAGTTAATTTGCAACGGTTGTGTAAACGCACTGGAGAAGCATTTTTAGGTAATTTATCTAATCCTACATAATCTCCAGCTGCTTTCAAAGCTGCACGCTTAACTGCATACTTTGCTACAGTTGCTTCGCGTTTTCTTTCTCTTGCTTTTACTGACTCTTTAGCCATTTTGTAAAAATTTTAAAGGTGTTATTAAAGCCTAAAGGCCACTTATTTTTTGATATTTGAAAAAGGCATTCCAATCGCAGCTAATAAAGCATACGCTTCTTCATCCGTAGGAGCAGTCGTCACAAACGTGATGTCCATACCTGAGATTTTAGAAACTTTATCGATTGAAATTTCAGGGAAAATAATTTGTTCCTTCACGCCTAAGGTATAATTACCACGGCCATCGAAACCTTTCTCTGATACTCCTTTGAAATCACGTACACGAGCTAAAGAAACCGTAGTCAAACGATCTAAAAACTCATACATACGATCTCCACGTAACGTTACTTTCACACCAATTGGCATATTCTCACGTAACTTAAAGTTTGAGATCGCTTTCTTAGAAATCGTAGCAACCGCTCTTTGACCAGCAATTTGAGTAATTTCTTCTACTGCTACGTCAACTAATTTTTTGTCGGATACTGCTGCTCCAACACCCTTATTGATTACAATCTTTGTAATCTTAGGTACTTGCATAACTGATTTGTATTCGAACTTAGTTTTTAAGCCTGGTACAACCTCCTTCAGATAACGCTCTTTTAATCTAGGTACTGCCATTTTCTTATATTTTGTGGATTTCCGACCCACGTTTTACATTCAATATTATGCGATAAACTTACCCGTTGCTTTGGAGTAACGTTGTAATTTACCTTTCTCATTCAACTTACGACCCGTGCGAACAGCCTTTCCATTCTCTACAACCATTAGGTTTGAGATGTGAATTGATCCCTCACGCTTTTCGATACCACCTTGTGGATTACTTGCTGAAGGTTTTACGTGTTTCGTTTGAAGGTTAGCACCTTCTACGATAGCACGCGATTTTTCTGTGATTACTTCTTTGATGACGCCAGTTTTACCTTTAGCGTTACCAGCGATAACCATCACAGTATCACCCTTCTTGATGTGCAATTTTGTTTGCTTGATAATTTTCTTTTCCATTGTATGATTCTTTCTATTGGCTGCCCAATATGTCATCTATCTTATAAAACTTCTGGGGCTAGGGAAACAATTTTCATAAATCCTGCTTCACGTAACTCACGCGCAACTGGCCCGAAAATACGCGTTCCTCTTGGCTCATCATTTGCGTTCAATAACACAGCTGCGTTATCTTCGAAACGAATATAAGTACCATCCTTACGACGAATTTCTTTTTTGGTGCGCACTACTACTGCGCGAGAAACCGTACCTTTTTTCATACTAGATGATGAAAGTGCTGATTTAACAGAAACGACAATTTTATCGCCTATCGAAGCATATCTTTTACCGGTACCGCCTAATACGCGAATCACTAAAACTTCTTTTGCTCCAGAATTATCCGCTACACCCAATCTTGATTCCTGCTGTAACATTATCTTTGATCTTTAAAATTAAAATTTGATTAACAAGTAGTCTTATTTCGCTTTTGCGATAATTTCAACTAATCTCCAACGCTTATTTTTAGAAAGAGGACGCGTTTCCATCACTTTCACTGTATCACCAATACCACAATCGTTATTTTCATCATGTGCCATCAATTTTGTAGTCTTCTGTACGAATTTTCCGTACAATGGGTGTTTTACCTTACGGTCAACAGTTAACGTGATTGATTTATCCATCTTGTCACTAACTACTTTCCCAATCCTTACCTTTCTTAGATTTCTCTGTTCCATCGTTGGTTTGTTACTTGTTAAACAATTGACCATGAGCTGTATTTTGACACGGTCTATTAAAAAATTAATTAATCTTAAGCGTTAATTGCTTTCGTTAGAGCAGTCTCTAATTTGGCAATCAATTTCCGGTTTTCACGAATACGCATTGGGTTCTCGATCGGTGAAATAGCGTGAGCTAATTTCAAACGAGTCAAGTTCTCTTGCTCTGCCGTAATGGCTTTTTTTAATTCGTCTACTCCTAATTTGTTTATTTCTGCGTTTTTCATAACAATGCTATTTGGATGTTTAAACCTCCAGGTTTAAAACCTATTCTGAATAATCTCTACGTACAACAAATTTCGTACGCATCGGCAATTTTTGTGCAGCTAAACGTAACGCTTCCTGCGCTAACGCCAACGGTACACCCGCCGATTCAAACAAAATAGTTCCTGGACGAACGTTCGCTACCCAATACTCAGGAGCTCCCTTTCCTTTACCCATACGAACCTCTGCAGGTTTTTTTGTAATCACTTTATCTGGGAAAATTCGAATCCAAACCTGGCCCTCACGCTTCATAGCACGAGTCACCGAAATACGAGCCGCTTCGATTTGACGTGCAGTAATACGTCCCGGCTCTAATGATTTAATAGCGAATGATCCAAAATCAATTTCGTGACCACGGGTAGCAACACCTCTTACACGGCCTTTCTGTGACTTACGAAATTTCGTTCTTTTTGGTTGTAACATCTTCTTAAAAGTCTAATATCTATTTCTAAATTAATTTTAGGCAATTAGCGTTTCCCGCCACGACCACGGTTAGCCGCTCCTGGACCACCTGCTTTGTTACGATCTCCACCTTGATCACCATCTGGACGACGTCCGCGACCACCACGGTCACCTGGACGACCACCACGGTCACCTGGGCGAGAATCTGCTGCCGTAGACTGTAAGCCCATGTTCGCGTTTGGCGACAAATCTGGCTTACCGAAAACCTCACCACGGAAAACCCATACCTTAATACCGATCTTTCCGTAAACAGTTAACGCTTCTGAGATCGCATAGTCAACATCCGCACGAAGCGTATGAAGAGGAATACGTCCCTCCTTATATCCCTCAGAACGTGCCATTTCAGCACCCCCTAAACGACCTGATAATTTCAATTTAATTCCTTGAGCTCCTACACGCATCGCTGATGCGATAGCCTGCTTCATGGCACGACGGAAAGAAATACGAGCTTGTAACTGTTGAGCAATTGCCTCACCGATCAACTTCGCATCGATTTCTGGACGCTTAATCTCAAAGATGTTAATTTGAACATCCTTGCCTGTGATTGCTTTTAACTCCTCCTTTACTTTGTCTACTTCAGCACCTTGCTTACCGATAACCACACCAGCACGAGCTGTGTTGATCGTTAATGTGATCCGCTTTAAAGTGCGCTCAATAATAACTTTTGAGATAGATCCTTTTGGAATACGAGCGGCAACGTACTTTCTGATTTTCTCGTCTTCGACAAGCTTATCAGCGAAAGTCTTTCCTCCGTACCAATTAGAATCCCAACCTCTCACGATACCTAATCTTAATCCAATAGGGTTAATTTTTTGTCCCATTTCTTGTTTTATCTAATAGTCTATTATTCTGCTGTAGTTTCTGCCAAAATAGGTGCTTCCGATGATGCAACTACAATGGTAATGTGATTTGAACGCTTCAAGATGCGGTGACCTCTTCCTTGCGGAGCAGGACGTAAACGCTTGATTGAAGATCCTCCATCAACGAATATCGTTTTGATGAATAAATCTGACTCCTCAATTTTAGCATCCACATGCTTGTTTTGCCAGTTAGAAACGGCTGAGAGCAATAATTTCTCGATAGCCTGCGCACCAACCTTGGGCTCAAATTTTAAGATACCCAACGCTTTGGATACTTTCTGTCCACGAACCATGTCTGCGACAATACGCATCTTTTGAGGCGACGTAGGAACATTTCTTAATTTAGCAATTGCTTCCATTTTCAATATTGATTACAAGACCTGATGGCCTTTTTATTATCTTTTACCTTTGTCTTTTTTCGCAATGTGACCACGGAAATTACGCGTTGGTGAAAACTCACCCAACTTGTGACCAACCATGTTCTCAGTTACATAAACCGGAATAAATTTATTCCCATTGTGAACCGCGAATGTGTGACCAACGAAATCCGGAGAAATCATTGAACGTCTTGACCAAGTTTTGATTACTGACTTCTTGCCAGAATCATTCATAACTTGAACCTTGTTATCAAGGCGGTAATCAATGTAAGGACCTTTTTTTAGTGAACGTGCCATCTACTATTTTTTTCTTCTACTGATGATAAGACGATTAGTGTGTTTTTTTGGATTACGAGTTTTCTTACCCTTAGCCAATAAACCGGTACGAGAACGAGGGTGACCTCCTGATGAACGACCCTCACCACCACCCATCGGGTGATCAACTGGGTTCATTACAACACCACGAACACGTGGACGACGACCTAACCAACGATGACGACCTGCTTTACCTAGGTTAACGTTCATGTGATCCGAGTTAGATACTGTTCCAATTGTCGCAAGACAACGAGCCAACACCATACGCATCTCACCTGAAGGCAACTTCAATGTTGCATATTTTCCATCACGCGCTAACAACTGAGCGTACGTACCAGCCGAACGAACCATTTCAGCTCCTTTACCTGGTTGCAACTCAATCGCATGAACTAATGTACCCAAAGGGATATTTGCCAAAGGCAATGTGTTACCTACTTCCGGAGCCACTGACTCACCCGAGATAACTGTTTGGCCTACTTGAATTCCTGCAGGAGCTAAGATATACGTCTTAACACCATCTGTATATTCGATCAAAGCGATACGTGACGTACGGTTTGGATCATACTCAACTGTCAAAACAGTTGCAGGTACATCAAACTTTTGACGCGCAAAATCAATCACACGGTAACGACGCTTGTGACCACCACCGATATAACGCATCGAGCGACGACCATCTGCATTACGTCCACCGGTACGCTTGATAGGCTCCAAAAGGGGCTTATACGGCTTGTCCGTTGTAATCTCCTCGAACGTCGGCGCAATGCGATGACGCTGTCCTGGAGTAGTTGGTTTAATTTTTTTAATTGCTGCCATTTAATTAGTTCAATTTATCGGGATGAACCCCCTTACTTATTTTTATTAAATTCCTTGGTAGAAGTCAATTACTTCTCCTGCTGCTACTGTAACGATCGCCTTCTTAATAGTAGACGTCCGCCCTGAGGTAACTTTACTACGTGTACTCTTGGATTTAACTTTTCCAATTTGACGCATCGTTTGTACATCTTGTACATCGACACCGTACATTTTCTTAACCTCCTTGGCAATTTCAATCTTGTTCGCAGTCAATTCAACCACAAACACGTATTTGCCTTTCTCTTGCATGGCTTGCGACTTTTCAGTCAAGGCCGGACGTTTAATAATGCCCATTGTTTATTTCGTTTAAACAGAACCGAAGTCCCGCAAATTATTTACTAAATGTTGACTCAATTTTCTGGATCGCATCCACCGTAATTAACAATTTCGATGCGTTAACCAGATCATATGTATTCACATCAGCCGCGTTTGAAACTTTAGCCTTTGGAACATTACGACCAGACAATACTACATTCTTGTCCACGTCATTCATGATCAATAATGATTTTGTATTATCCAAAGAAAGAGCTTTCAACATAGCTAAGTATGCCTTGGTTTTTGGTGCATCAAATGCAATTGTATCCAAAACCGCGATATCACCTGACTGAGCCTTCGCTGCTAACGCAGATTGACGTGCCAATGACTTCACTTTCTTATTCAATTTAAAATGGTAATCACGTGGACGTGGACCGAAGATACGACCACCACCTTTCATCAAAGGAGATTTCATCGAACCCGCACGCGCACCACCCGTACCTTTTTGTTTCTTAATCTTACGCGTCGAACGCGAAACCTCTGCACGCTCCTTAGCTTTGTGAGTTCCTTGACGTTGGTTAGCTAAATACTGCTTCACATCTAAGTAAACCACATGCTCGTTTGGAACAATTCCAAAGACCTCATCAGAAAGGGTTACTTTCTTTCCGGTATCTTTTCCTGCGATGTTATATACTGATAATTCCATACTTCAGAATGTCTATAGGCTATGCCCGAGTTTTAATTTTCAATGATTACGTATGAGTTCTTAGCTCCAGGAACTGACCCAGAAACAACTAATAAGTTCTTATCTGAATACACTTTCAAAACTTGTAAGTTTTGAACCTTTACACGATTACCTCCTGTACGACCCGCCATACGCAAACCTTTGAATACACGAGATGGGAATGAACAAGCTCCAATAGAACCTGGGTGACGACCACGATTATGCTGACCGTGAGTTTGACCACCCACACCGGCAAATCCGTGACGCTTTACAACCCCTTGGAAACCTTTACCCTTTGAAGTACCTACAACGTCTACGTAAGTATCCACTTCTAACATATCAACAGTTAAAACATCCCCTAATGCTAAAGGCTGCTCAAACGTGCGAAATTCAACAAGTTTCTTCTTTGGAGTTGTGTTTGCTTTTTTGAAGTGACCCAACAATGATTTTGTTGTGTGCTTATCCTTCTTCTCACCATAACCGATTTGAACGGCGTTATAGCCTTCTTTCTCAACGGTCTTCACCTGCGTAACCACGCAAGGTCCGGCTTCAATCAGCGTACATGCAACGGATCTACCGTCTTCCATGTATAGGCTGGTCATTCCGATTTTTTTACCAATAATTCCAGACATAGTATTCTTTTATAATTAAAAAATATGCTTACAAGGCTATCTAGGCTTGTTGTAAGACTTTTATTCAAAATCGTTTCGCAACGATCTAAGAATCACATTATATAAAAAGCAGAATTGGTAAAAGGCGACAAGATGACACCACTGTGGATAACAGTGAGAAACACCTTGTGTAGCTTAATATTTAATTCATGGGCTGGGCATTCAGCGTTCATAAATCAATACCAGTTCTAACACAAAAATCGAGCTTATCTCAATTTTAGACCTGTTTCGACACGTATTTCTATGTTTTAAATAAATTCGAGAAGTTCTGCCAACCTCTTTCGGAATTGAAAACTACGTTTGTCGAACGGGAGTGCAAAGGTACAGAAAAATATAACACGTGCAATAGGTTGGGTAAAAAAAATTTAAATGCAGATTAGAGAGAAGAGAGTAAAGAGTAGAGAGTAGAGAGAATTGGATTAATCGTATCGTTATTTAAAGTTGGCCCCAACTTTTGAATCTCTTCTCTTTACTCTCTAATCTCCAATGTTAAAATTGCATTTTTCTCATTTTCATGCCTTAAAATTGAACTTATTTTAGTATTTTTGACCCTTACTTGCTGAAAATCAGGTAGTTTATATTTATTTCCAAAGAAAAAAAATCATTATGTCAAGTTTATCCACTCAAAAAGGAGTATTGCACGGAGATGCGGTGCAGGAATTATTCGAAATCGCAAAAAAGAACCAATTTGCACTTCCAGCTGTAAACGTTACAGGGACAAATACGGTGAATGCCGTTTTAGAAGCTGCTAAAGCTGTCAACTCCCCCGTAATCATTCAATTCTCAAATGGTGGTGGTATTTTCTACGCCGGAAAAACCCTTTCGAATGAAAACCAAGCCGCAGCTATCGCCGGCTCAATCGCAGGTGCATACCACGTTCACCACATGGCCAAAGCCTACGGTGTTCAAGTTGTCCTACACACCGACCACTGCGCAAAGAAACTTTTACCTTGGATAGACGGTCTTTTGGATGCTGGCGAAAAATACTTTGCAGAAACTGGCCAACCGCTATTTTCTTCGCACATGATCGACTTATCAGAAGAGCCTTTGGAAGAAAACTTAGAAATCTGTGCCAAATACTTAGCGCGCATGTCTAAAATGGGCATGACACTCGAAATTGAATTGGGCGTAACAGGTGGCGAAGAAGACGGCGTGGATAACTCGGACGTTGACTCATCTAAATTATATACCCAACCAGAAGAGGTGGCTTATGCATATGAAGTATTATCCAAAATCTCTCCCCGTTTCACCATCGCTGCAGCATTCGGTAACGTACACGGAGTTTATAAGCCAGGTAACGTCAAATTACAACCTGTCATTTTAAAGAACTCGCAAGAATTCATTAAAGAGAAATATAGTTTGGCTGCTGAGAAACCCATCAACTTTGTATTCCACGGTGGTTCGGGTTCTTCTCGCGAAGAAATCCGCGAAGCGCTTTCTTATGGCGCCATCAAAATGAATATCGATACAGACACACAATGGGCTCTTTGGGAAGGTATCCTAAACTTCTACAAAGCAAATGAGGGTTTCTTGCAAGGACAAATCGGTAACCCAACAGGCAGCGACGTGCCAAACAAGAAATACTACGACCCACGTGTGTGGTTACGTAAGGGCGAAGAAACCTTAGTGGCTCGATTAAAGACAGCTTTCGAAGACTTGAACGCCACGAACGCAAATCAATACTTATAATCTTTCGAGATATTTGAATTAATAAGGGGGGGGGCTGCTGCGCAGCCTCCCTTACCTTTGCCAATCCTCCAAGGTTTGGCAAAGGTATAGATTTTAAGATTTTTTCAATCTTCATCCCCAGACAAAAAAGAGCGAATATCAATTTCTTGATTTTCCTTCATATGAAATTGGGTAAACTCACGAAGACTCCCGAACCATTCTAATACAAACTTCCTGTCAACAATAGAATCACTGGGTTTAACAATGTACTTATACGAACTCCATTCCCATGTTCTAAAATCAGTGCATAACTTATTCTTTTCCGGATTCGTATGAATGTAATGAATCAAATAAGTCAAATAATAATTATCGCCAACAAGCACCCGCTTAAATGGCCCTTCAAACAAAGACCCCGTCCGCACATGATTCTTATTAAAAGCTAACGCATATGTTCGAAAAAAAATCTTAAACTGTTCGGCAATCACCTCGTGCTCTGTCCGTCCCATGAGCTGCTCGGGACTAAAATAGCGAACACGAACTAAAAAATGATAATGATTCGCATTGAGGCTATAAGAAACTACATCCAAATACCCATCAAGATATTTTTTCCAAAGCCGCATGAAATAATGATAATTCGAGCGCGACTTAAACATCAACTTGCGATCAATGGCCCGATTATAAATGTGATAAAAATTACCCGATTGAAAACGAGTCAAATAATGAGCTAATTGCGACATAGTGATTAGATTTTTCATTAAATCTAACCACATTTATTAGCCCCTAATAGCCTAAATCCAAAGTTATCAACTTCTTGATATTCTAAGTTCAAACATTGAAAATCACACCTTACCACCCTACCTTTGCCAAACCTTGGAGGATTGGCAAAGGTAAGGAGCTACTTTCTAAATATCACCCCCTTCGTTAGCTCATTCAACACCCGAATCTTCTCCTGAAAATCACCCTTCAACGTCTTCCGAACAGCCTCCATCCCCTCAAGCCCCTCCTGAATCTCCTCCGGAATCACATCCTCCAAAAACGCCCGTATCCGCTTCGCTAAAGTAGGCGACTTGCCATTTGTAGAAATCGCAATCTTCAAATCCCCCTTCTGCACAATCGACCCCAAATAAAAATCACACAAGTCCGGCGTATCCGCAACATTACATAGTAAATGACGCGCAGCACACGTCTCCTTAATCGTCTCATGAAGAGCCCGATCATCCGTGGCACAAATCACCAAATCCCGACCATCCAAATCCGCCATCTCAAACCCACGCTCACACAAAACAACCTGCGAGTAATCCACCAAAAACTCCAGCGTCTCCGCCCGAAACATCGGTGCCACCATCGTCACCCGCGCCGCAGGCGAATTGCGCAATAACGCAGACGCCTTCTCAAGCGCCACATTCCCGCCCCCCACGACCAGCGTGTTCAAACGGTCCAACTTTAAAAATATGGGAAAAAGCTCATTCATGGGCTTATTTTTTACCGGCTAACTGCCCACAAGCAGCATCAATGTCTTTGCCGCGCGATCGGCGGACATTTACAATCATCTTCTTACTCTCCAAAAACGCCGTAAACTTAGCCAACGCATCTGCCTCCGCATTCACAAAATCTGCCTCCTTAATCGGATTGTACTCAATAATATTAATCTTACACGGCAACCGACGCGCAAATTCATACAACTCCCGCGCATCCTCGACCGAATCATTAAACTTATTAAACATGATGTACTCCAACGTAATCTCATTCTCCGTCTTCTCGTAAAAATACCGCAACGCCTCCGCCAAAGCCTCCAAGGTATTCGACTCGTTAATCGGCATAATGCGATTCCGCTTCTCATCATTCGCCGCATGCAACGACAAGGCCAAATTAAACTTCACCTGATCATCGCCCAACTTCTTTATCATCTTCGCAATCCCCGCCGTCGAAACCGTAATCCGACGCGACGCCATACCCAAACCCTCCGGCGACGTAATCATCTCCACCGACTTCAACACATTGGCATAATTCAATAAAGGCTCCCCCATCCCCATATACACAATATTTGTCAAAGGAATTCCATATTTCTCCTGCGCCTGATCCCGAATCAACACCACCTGATCATAAATCTCAAAAGCCTCCAAATTCCGCTTCCGATCCATATACCCCGTCGCACAAAAACTGCACGTCAACGAACAACCCACCTGCGACGAAACACACGCCGTCATCCGCTCCCGCGTCGGAATCAAAACCCCCTCAATTAAATGATCATCAAATAAGGCGAAACTCGACTTAATCGTGCGATCCGTACTCACCTGCATCTCCGCCGTCGTCACACACTGCAAATCAAAATTGGTATCCAACCACTCACGCGTCAACTTTGGAATATTTCCCATCGCATCAAACGAGCGGGCCGACTTCTTCCAAATCCACTCATATACCTGTTTCGCACGAAACGCAGGCTCCCCATGCTGAACCATCTCCTGTTTCAACATCTCCAAACTCAAATTCCGTATCGCCCGCTTCTCTAATACCATCTTATTTTTTCAATAATTCACCCACCATCACCGAAATTGCCTTGCCATCCGCTAAACCAGCCAACTGCTTCGACGCAACACCCATCACCTTACCCATATCCGCCGGACTAGTCGCACCCACAGACGCAATAATCTCCGCAATACGCGTAGTTAATTCCGCATCCGATAATTGCTTTGGCAAAAACTCCTCAATAATCGTCAACTCCACTTGCTCCTTCTCCGCTAAATCAGGACGATTTTGAGCCACATAAACCTCCAACGAATCCTTCCGCTGCTTGGCAGCCTTCATCAAAATCTTCATCTCCGCATCCGCCGAAATACCCCCATCAGAAGACCCTGAAGTTTCCTCCAATAAAATCATCGATTTAATCGCACGTAACGCACGTAAACGATCTGCATCTTTTGCACGCATCGCATCTTTGATGCCCGCCTCAATTGTTTCTTTTAAAGCCATGTTATTGATTAATATGAGCCAAAACTCCGTCTATAAATTCCCGATGATTACTCAAACGAGGTACCTTGTGCTGACCACCCAACTTCCCGCGACTCCGCATCCAGCAATAAAATGTGCCCTGAGGCGCCACCTGAATTAGCGGAGGACCTAAAACCAAATCATACGAACGCTTCGCATCATAATCCGAATTGCTTTCCCGCAAGCTCTGATCCAACACAGCCGCAAAGGTACACAAATCTTTCGGTGCTTTCGAAAATTCAACCACCCATTCATGACTACCACGCTTCCCCCCATCCATATACACCGGCGCCGCCGTGTAATCCTTGATCTCAGCCCCCGTTTCTCGACACGCCATTGCCACCGCCCGCTCCGCATTCTCAATAATCAACTCCTCCCCAAAGGCATTAATAAAATGCTTCGTCCGACCCGAAATCTTCACGCGAAAAGGACTCAAGGACGTAAATCGCACCGTATCCCCAATCTTATACCGCCACAAACCCGAATTCGTCGTAATCACCACCGCATAATTAACCCCCAATTCCACCTGCTCCAACGGAATAATCGAATCCATCTCCTCACCCGTTTCCCCCATCGAAATAAACTCATAAAAAATCCCATAATCCAGCATCAGCAACATCTCATCCGGCTTATTTAAATCATCCTGAATGCCAAAGAACCCCTCCGACGCATTGTAAATCTCCAAAAATCGAACCTCCGACGATGGAAAGATATGCGACTGAAATAAATCACGATACGGACCAAATGCCACCGCACCATGAACCAAAAACTCAAAATTCGGCCAAACTTCCAATATCGACCGCTTCCCCGTAATCTCCAAAATCTTTTCAATCAACACCAATGTCCACGTAGGCACCCCCAAAATACTCGTCACATTCTCTTGAGACGTCTCCAAAGCCATCTTCTCAATTTTCTGATCCCAATCCCCCATCAACGCTACATCCAATGACGGCGTCCGAATCATCTGTGCCCATATCGGCAAATTCTTCATCACCACCGCCGATACATCCCCCATCAACATTTGAGAATTCATCGAGTCCGTGGACAAACTCCCCCCAATCGACAAACCCTTCCCCTCAAAAATCTTCGTATCCGGCTTATTATGAATCAATAGCGAAATCATATCCTTTCCCCCCATCATGTGACACTGCTCAAGCGCCTCCTTTGAAACTGGAATAAACTTACTCCGTGCATTCGTCGTCCCCGACGACTTCGAAAACCAAGAAATCGGCGAATTCCATAAAACCTGCTGCTCTCCCTGCATCATACGCTCAATATATGGCACCATCTCCTCATAAGTGGAAATCGGGACACGCCTCCGAAACGTTTCATAAGACGTAAAATCATCATAACCATACTTCCGACCCCATTCCGTATCTCTTCCAGCCTCAATCAATTGCGTCAATCCATCATACTGCAATTCCAAAGGACGCGTATAAATCTCCTCAATCCGCGGCATGCGCCGCTTCATAAACCACAACAAAGTCTCATTAAACAAGGACATCTATGGAAGTTTTGGCGAACGATTCGGGTAATCAGTAATCAAACCATCCACCCCCAAATCAATCATTTTTTGAATATCCTCCCGCGCATTCACCGTCCACGGAATCACCCGCATATTATTCGCACGACTAAATGCAATCCGCGCTCCATCCAATTGCTTGTAACTCGAACTGTAAATCGCTGGCGTAAAGCCCAATTCCGTCACTACGTATGAAGGAGATTCGTTATCAACTAGGGCAGACAAGCTGACCTTTGGCCAAACCTTATTCCAATACCGAAGTACATCAAAATCAAAACTCTGCAACACCACAAACTTCCAATCCACCGCCGCGGCAATCACGGCATGCACCGACTTCGAAAAATCGGCTACATCCGCAGGCTGCGATTTGCCATATTCAGCCGGATCCGACTTAATCTCAATATTATAGTAAATTGACTTCCCTGTTTTTTGCCGAAACGCCTCACCTAAAGCCAACACATCCCACAATAAAGGCTTAACCGCCGCCACCGCACGCTGTTCGGGAAACAAGCGATTTCCGCGCTTCCCCACATCATACGTTATGATTTCCGCATAAGACATCCGAAACAAATTCAAAGATGCCTCCTCCGACTTCATCACCGGATTCCCCGAAGGATGACTCGCATACAACGAATTCATATACGGCTCATGACTCACCACAACTTGGCCGTCCGCCGAAAGACAAACATCCATCTCAAGTACCTGAACACCCATGTCCAACGCATGAGCAAATGCCGGAATCGAGTTTTCTGGGTACAAACCGCGGCAACCACGATGGCCTTGAAGAAATGGCATTTGGGCCATAATCGAAAAATTTAGGAGCACTAATAAAGCAATTTTCATGATCAACGACGCTGAGACTTTTTGCGCTTCTCCGCCACAACCTGCTTCACTTGGGCATATAATCGAATAAAATCATCAGGCTCCCTCGCATAAGACTCGAAACTTTTCACAAACGCCAAAGAATCCACCCCATGTCGCTTAAATGTCTTCCGCTCCAAAAAATGATACATCACCAAACTCGAATCCATATTCGAAATCGCCATCGACCCAATATTCGCTTCATCCAAATGTATATCTGCCAAAATTTGAGCCATTTTCTTTTCCTCAATGCGCTCGGACTTGCCCAATTCTGAGCACCCAAAAAGCGCCAATAAAACTACCAAATAGCTAAATTTCATCTGTCAAATAAAGGCTTAAATTAGAAAGCTTTTCTCAGATTTCATTCAAATTGCTCAAAAAATAGGTAATTTAGCGCCATTCTAAGCCAAAATACCTGATCTCAGAAATGGATATTCGATCATTTCTTTCCCGGATTGTGCAACTGGAGATTCGCATCAGAAAAGCGATTAACACCCAAATGCACGGCAATTTTTCCTCCGTTTTTAAAGGATCAGGATTGGAGTTTAGTGACCTACGTCAATACCAATACGGAGACGATGTCCGGCACATCGATTGGAACACAACCGCCAAAGGCCACGGTACTTTCGTCAAACTTTTTAAAGAAGAAAAAGAACAAACCGTTTTCTTCCTACTCGACGTAAGCGCCTCGCTTCTCGTAGGCCGCGAATCAAATTCGAAGTTAAGCATCCTCAAAGAAGTCACCGGCGTACTCGCCTTTTCTGCCCTCCAAGAAGCAGGACACATTGGATTTTGCGCATATACCGATAAAATTGAAAAATTTATGGCCCCCAGTTCCGGAAAAAAACATGGATATCGCGTCATTTCAGAACTTTTTAAACTACAACCCGAAAATACAAGCACCGACCTAAAAGCAGGTCTTCGATTTACCCTTCAAACACTAAATCGAAAAAGCCTCGTATTTGTCGTGTCCGACTTTCTTGACGAAGGCTACGAAGATCTTCTTAAAGCCGTCGCAAAAAAACACGACCTTATCGTCATTCAAGTTCACGACCCACTCGAAATCGACATGCCAAATTTAGGCATAATCCCAATATTTGACCCCGAAAGTAGAACCACCACCTACGTTAATACCTCATCCAAATTATTTAAATCCCGATTAAACGAAAATTCCTCCCGCCTACAAGCCCTCAAAAACCTTTGTAAACAATGGCAGGCAGATTATGTACCCATACAAACTGACAAAGACTTTGTCCCCGCCCTCGTTAAACTATTTAGAGTCCGAAAATAATGCAAACACGACCTATTCAGATACAAGGGCAATTTGTTGAGGACTCCGCTAAAATCGGCCAAGACTTCCATTACAGCCTTCGAGTCACCCACCCCAAAGGACAAGAAGTATTCTTTCCAAGTATTAACCAGCGATTTGGTGAATTATACCCCGTCAAAAAAGACTACTTTACAACACGTACCCAAGGGAACTACAGCGTAGACTCCGCCGTGTATACCTTCAAATCATTCGAGATAGACGATTACCAACTACTACAAATTCCTGTTTATACGTGGGTGAATTCGGATTGTACGGTGCTTGCCGACAAGCCCGATACGATATTTTTAAAACGATTAGTACCCAATGCCAAGTCCATCGACATGGATTCACTTTACCAAGCCATTCCGATTCCTCCACTTGAGCCAAAAACAGACCTCAAAAATGTGCTGTGGAACAGCATCAGCCTAATCTTACTGATCGGTCTCGTCTATTGGATTTTTGGCAACCGCATCAAGCGTGGCATGCGAATCTACCTGCTTTGGCGAAAAAACGTTGATTTTAAGCGTGCGTTCCAACGGCTCCAACGAAATATTTCGAACACCAATAAAGGACTTCAGAACCTCGAAAATGCTTTTTCTCTTTGGAAAAACTACCTTGAAAACTTAACTAAACTCCCTTTTTCTACGTTCACGACAACGGAAATGGTTGACAATTTAAAAGACAAACGCCTCGTCAAAGTTCTTAAAGAAGTTGATTCCGCGATTTACGGGGGTAACTTCTCCGAAAAAACAGTAAGCGCAGTTAATTTACTTACCGAAATTGCCCAATCATTATATATAATCGAGCGTGAAAAAATAAGTCTAGAAAAAAAGAACGGATGATACAAACACTAAATTCTTTTTGGAACCAATTAGAATCGATTTTCAACTTTCGATGGGAAAATGAATTGTTCCTATATCTCCTTCCATTGCCGCTTCTACTACTTTTAGTTCGGTACCTATTACGCCGTAAATCAAAATCAAAACTTGCCTTATCTTTCGCAATACCACTCAAGCAAAATAAACTTATACGCCTACTTAGCTTCTTCCCAGATACAATCTTAAGCTTATGTCTGGTTTGCCTAATTCTATCGGCCGCAGATCCATACCAAATTGTTTACCATCAGCGCATCCAACAAGAAGGCGTCGAAATTGTGTTGGCCATCGACTTGTCATCTTCTATGCTTAACAAAGATGTACGACCATCCCGCATTGAAGTAGCCAAAAAAACGGCAAAAAACTTTATAAAAGCACGGAAATACGACAACATCGCCCTAATTGCTTTTGCCGGCGCACCCTATTTAGCAAGCCCATTAACCCAAGATACCACATTCCTACTCCAAAGTATTGACCGCCTACAAAGTGACCTAATTCCTGAAGAAGGAACGGCTCTTGGCGACGCACTCGGTATGAGCATCAACCAAGTCCGTGATGAACCCAACCCGAAAAAAATCAATATTCTGATAAGCGATGGAAATAACACGGCTGGAAATTTAGATCCACTCACCTCAGCAGCATTAGCCAAAACCTTTGGCATAAAAGTGTATACTATTGCCGTAGGTAGTTTAATGCCCTCACTCGATCCTGTTGATGAAACTACGCTCCGACAAATCGCAGCAAAGTCCAATGGACGATTTTACCGTGCGACCGACCAAACAACCCTGCAAGCCATTTTTAAGGAAATAGACACACTGGAAAAATCTAGAAAATTAATCATTCGAGAAGAAGAACACGTGTCATCCGCTTTCGCATTTCTCATGGGAGCCTGCGCCTTATTTTTTATGAACCTCGTACTGAAACTTACCTGGATCGAAAACATGCTAGAAGACTAATATGATCCTATTCCCAAACGCAAAAATTAACCTCGGCCTTTACATTACCAAGAAACGTCCGGACGGATTTCATGATCTAGAAACCTGTTTCATTCACGTTCCCTGGTCCGACGTACTAGAAATCACCGAAAGCGAGCAGTTTGGTTTCACATCAAGCGGATTAAACATCGAGGGCCCAATCGCGAAAAACCTGTGTTTTAGAGCCTATGAAGCACTTAAAGCAGACCACAATTTCCCGCCAGTACACATACACCTGCACAAAGTAATTCCCATGGGAGCCGGACTCGGCGGCGGTTCATCCGACGCCAGCTTTACGCTGAAAGGACTGCGCGATTTATTTAAATTACCGTTAACTAACGACCAATTAATCCCTTACGCAGCAAAAATAGGTAGTGACTGCGCCTTTTTTATAACCGAAAAAGCGCAAATCGGAACAGGAAGAGGCGAAATACTGCAGCCAATAGACCTGAATCTTTCAGGTAAATACCTCGTATTGATTTACCCTAATTTTGGTATATCAACGCAAGAAGCTTTTGCCGGAATTAAACCTAAAAAAGCCCCGATCAAAATCAGTAAGGCCATTACCCAAGCCCCAGAAACATGGAAAGAGACCCTCTCCAATGATTTTGAAGAAAGCCTCTTTCCAAAATATCCACTGCTCGCGCAGATCAAAACTGAATTATACGAACTTGGCGCAATCTATGCCGCCATGAGTGGCTCCGGATCTACACTTTTTGGCCTATTCGACCAAGAAATTGAAATCCCAGCATCCTGGAAATCCTACCCCCACTGGCAAGGATTTATGCCTTAATCTTTGGCAAAAATAGCTTCCAACGCTGATGCGCCTTGTAACACGACCTGGCCAGCTGGCAATGCTTTTTTAGGAATGATGCCCACATACTCCTGCGAGGCACCTCGTATATCCACAGGAATTTGCTTCATCGCCCCATTCGCAAGCTCCACATAAATAAACCCGCCTTTGCCCACACGCGCTAAACCGGCTTGTGGAATTGTCAACATCCGTTGGGTCCCTACCTGTATCTCCGCATTCACAAACTGCCCAATCGTAAAATTCGCCTCCGCAGCCTCCGATACAAAATGACCATGAATGGGTGTCAGCCGTGTCGTCAAATCTACCTGCTTACCTACTAAAAATACCTTGGCCTTCGAAGCCATCCCATTACCACTAAACTCAATCACTTGCCCCAACTTGATTTTCGCTAAATCCCGTTCAAATACCTTTAATTCGATATGTTTATGCGCTACACCCACGATCTTAACCAACACATCCGTAGGAGATACAAACTTGCCTATAGCCAAAAACTGCTCATCGATATACCCAGCTATCGGAGCTCTAACCGCCAACGTCGAATTAATATTTCCTTGCGCTAAAGACTTCATGTCACAACCCAAAATCTCCAATTTTAATGCCAACGACTTAGTCAAGGCCTGCAAATTACCTAGATCAGCCTCCGACTGCTGGAACTTTTTCTTGGATCCAACTTCCTCCGCCTGAAGGACCTGCTGGCGCGAACGCTCGGACACCAACAAGCTCATTTGACTTTGTGCTTGCAAGTACTCTTGCTGCATTTGAATAAAATCTAAACTGGTTAGGGTAGCTAAAATTTGACCCTTCGCTACCTGCTTGCCAGGCAATAATTCAAACGTAGATTTTACATAACCCGAAATAGGGATAGAAACAGATGCTTGAGAGATAGGTGGCACATCCACCAATCCCGTACACGAAATACGTTCCGCGATCTCGCGCTGCTCCAACTGACCTAAAACGATTCCCGCGCGCTGCTTTTGATCCACACTCAACTGGATGACACTAGGGGCTTGCGCCTCCTCAGTCGTTTCTTTCTTACCACAACTTGCGGCAATCACTGCGATTAATAAAATGATGTACTTATTCATTGCCTAAAATAGTTTCGATTTGAATGATAGATTGGTTATACGCCAAAACCTCCTGTAAATATTGTTCCCGAATTTGCCAAGCCTGCTGCGTATTTGCGAGCATCTCCACATATTCAATTTCGCCTTGTTGGTAACTTTTCAAAGCCGTTTTCTCCAGCCAAGCCGCTTGCGCCAAACCTGTGTCTTGGTAATATTGCAAAGACCCTAAGTACTTTTCTAGCTGGGTCAAGTACCCCGAAAGCTCAGCCGTCACTTGTGCAACTCCTTGTTCCTTTTGACTCGCATAAACCTGTTCCTGACTTTTTGCTGCAGCCACCCGTGCCTTTTGGCCCTTCGTAAAAATAGGAATGGATAAACCGGCTTGTACAAAATTTTGTCCCACCTGATTTTCGATACTTTGCGAAACCACCCCCACGCGGATGTCAGGCATTAACTTTTTACGCTCCACCTCCGTCTGCAATTTCCCCTGTTCAATTTGCTCATTTAACATTTGAACATAGGGCGCGGCCGACAAATCTTTCCTGTTTGAAAGTACCAAGGTGATTTTTTCTAGCCCCTGAATTTCAAAAGGTTCGGACCGATTTAGCCAATAGCCCAGCTGCTGATAGGTAGCTTTCATATCTAACAAAAGCGCCTTTTGCTTTTGTTGGAACTCCCGCAAGCGCGCCTCCGCAGCCACTAATTCTAGCTTACCCGTTTCCCCCTCCTTAAACTTAAGGCTAGCCGCGCGCTTCATTTGGACATACATGCTATCTTGTACCTGCAGGTATTCCAACTGCCTTTTCTGCAACAAAATTTGGGAATAAGTCCACTTGACAGACGCCAAAACTAAATTACGCGTCATTTGTAAGCGTTTTTCTGCCAACAGCTTTTGAGCCGTCAGCGCTTTTACCTGTGCCTTTAATAATGAAGGCCAAGGGATACTCTGACTCGCAATCACGGTATAATCTTGACTAAAGTAGGTTTGCGTTTTTCCATACTGAAAATCCAATGTCCCCTTAGGCAATTCGCGGCCCGTGGCAATCAGGTCCTGAGCCGTTTGCACTTCCAAGCCCCCCGTTTTCAATAGTGCATTGTTTTTAGCCGCTAACTCCAAACATTGATCCAAAGATAAACGCGGTGTTTGCGCAGAAATACCAAAACCAAATAACAAGATTAAAAGGGTTAATGCAGAGGTATTCGCCTTCAATTTCCGCTCCCGAAGTGTCATCAAAATCGAATACACAACCGGAATTACGACCAGCGTCAAGAAAGTTGCCGTAATCAAACCGCCAATCACCACTGTAGCTAAAGGACGCTGCACCTCCGCTCCCGGGGAAGTACTCAAGGCCATCGGTAAAAATCCCAAAGAAGCCACCGAGGCTGTCATGATTACCGGTCGGAACCGCAATTCTAAGCCTTTATGCAAGCGTTCCGCCACGGAGAGTCCTTCGGAGGCCAATTGCTTAAAATAAGACAGCAAGACAATTCCGTTTAACACGGCCACACCGAACAACGCAATAAATCCAATCCCAGCAGAAACAGAAAATGGCATCCCGCGAATCCACAAGGCAAATATTCCACCAATCGCCGATAGGGGAATAGCCAAATAAATAATCGATGCCTCCAGAAAGGATTGAAACGTAAAGAAAAGCAAGACAAAAATAAGTACCAGCGCAATTGGAACAACTAATCCCAAACGCGATTTCGCTGCCTGTAAGTTCTCAAAAGTTCCCCCATACGTCACATAATATCCAGCTGGCAAGACAACTTTATCTTTCATGATCTTTTGAATATCCGCCACGACACTTTCCACATCCCGATTACGCACATTAATTCCGATGGTAATCCGGCGATGCGTATTATCGCGCGCAATCTCAACCGGTGCATTTTCAAAATCAACCTGCGCAATTTCCTGCAACGGGATCGGTGCCCCTTCAGGACGCTCCACATACAATTCCCGTAAATTCTGGATATCCGTCCGATACGCACTATCCATTCGAACTACTAAATCAAACCGCTTTTCGCCTTCCATCACAATCCCGGCTGTTTCCCCCGCAAAAGTCGTTTTAATAAGTTGGTTTACCGTTTCCACTTCAATCCCATATTGGGCCATTTTAGTCCGATCATATTTCACCACAAGCTGAGGAATACCATCGATTTGCTGCACTTTAATGTCACCCACCCCATCCACTTTACGTATGTAACGCGCCGCCTCCGTCGCATGGGAAAATAATTCCTCTAAATCCTCACCAAAAATTTTAATGGCAATATCTGATTTCACTCCAGCGATTAACTCATTAAAGCGCATTTGGATAGGCTGGGTAAATTCGAAATTAACTTCTGGAAATACTTTCAATGAATTATCCATTTGCTCTTCCAGCTCCTCCATCGTCTCCGCCTTGGTCCATTCGTTCGGATCCTTTAAGATAATTAGTAAATCACAGGCATTAATTCCCATGGGATCCGTTGGGATTTCAGACGCACCAATGCGCGATACAACCTGCTTAATCTCATTTGGATATTCCTTCATTAATAATTTTTGCGCCTCCGTATTAACATGAATGCTTTGACTTAAGGAAGCATTTGTGGGCAATATCACCTCGACCGCAAAATCTCCTTCATTCAACTCAGGGATAAATTCGCCCCCTAAGGTAGAAAAGACATAAAAACTGCCGCCAAACAATAGCACAGAAGCGATAACCACTTGCTTGCGTCGTTTCAACGCCCAATCTACAATGGGCTTATAACCGCGGTATAAGAAGTTCATGATGCGATCTGCAATTGTAATCTCATGACTAATTTTCTTATTGAGACATAAAGCCGCCATCATCGGAACATAGGTCAAGGACAAGATTAAGGCACCAATAATGGCAAAACTTACTGTTTGGGCCATCGGGCGGAACATTTTTCCCTCGATTCCTCCCAAAGCCATGATGGGGAAATAGACAATTAAAATGATGATTACTCCGAATGCGGCCGACTGGAATATCGCTTGCGCCGAGATATTTACTTCCTCGTCCATGGCATCTTGGCTCAGCATTTCTCCCTTTCGATGCAAGTGCAGTCGGTGAATAATTGATTCCACAATAATCACCGCACCATCCACAATCAAACCAAAATCAATAGCACCCAAACTCATGAGGTTAGCCGAAACGCCAAAAATATGCATCATTACAAACGCAAATAACAAACTCAACGGAATGACTGACGCTACAATTAATCCCGCACGCCAGTTACCGAGCAATAATACTAATATAAATACGACGATCAACCCCCCCTCAATCAAGTTCTTCTCCACGGTTGAAATAGACTTCCCAATCAACTCACTGCGATCCAAAAAGGGCACAATTTTAATCCCTTGGGGCATCGTTTTTTGAATCTCGTCCATGCGGAGCTTTACATCCTTAACGACATTATTCGCACTTGCTCCTTTTAGCAGCAACATCACAGCACCCACGACCTCTCCTTTCCCATTTCGGGTCATCGCTCCATAGCGCATGGCTTTCCCAAATTGCACGGTCGCCACATCACGCACGAGCACCGGCATACCACCGGGACCACGTTGGGCAACGACAACTTGCTCGATATCGGCTAGCGTGGTCAGCATTCCTTCCGAGCGGATAAAATAAACATCCGTACCTTTTTCTATATAACTGCCTCCCGAATTGGAATTACTATTTTGCAACGCTGTAAATACTTGATTTACCTGAATTCCCAGTGCGCGAAGGCGCTCCGGATTAACCGCTACCTCATATTGCTTCAAGTGCCCTCCGAAAGAACTAACTTCCACCACGCCTGGAATACCCAATAATTGACGTTTCACAATCCAATCTTGATAGGTGCGCAAATCAGCTAATGAATATTGATCTTCAAACGCGGGGTCAACCTCCAACGTATATTGGTAAAACTCCCCCAAACCAGTCGTGATAGGCGCCATTTCTGGAATACCCGCACCTTTTAAGAGGTAGGGCTCTGCGCCTTTCAACTTCTCAGAGACTTGTTGGCGCGCCACCTCCATCGCCACAACATCATCAAAAACTACCGTAATAATGGATAGTCCCATGCGGGAAATGGACCGAATGTCTTTGACATTGGGGATCGTTCGCAAGGAAATTTCCAACGGATATGTGACAAATTTCTCCACTTCGGAGGCAGCCAGTGCGGGAGATTGTGTAATCACTTGAACCTGATTAGACGTAATGTCAGGCAGGGCATCGATGGGCAGCTTGCTTAAAGAAAAGCCTCCCCACGCGATTAAACCGATGACAAACAGGGATACCACCAGTTTGTTTCGAATACTAAATGAAATAATGGAATTTATCATATTGCTCGTTTAAGTAACCTAAAAAATCGAATTGATTTTAGGCCCTGGGCGGCGCGATAACTACGCGTACATACGAGAATTGGTATTGGTTTTCCCACCTAGAAAGTAAACGAACAACGCACGCAAGTAAGGTAGGAATAAGGAGCATCAATGAAAAAGTAGGTAAAACATAGCCAAAAGCGCCACTCATATCAAATGCAGGAAGGGTGGGATGTTGGCTTGTTTTTGTATGATTTGAGTCAGCTGAGTAATGCAACCAAAGGAAGTCGGCAAAACTAATCCCCTCGGGACTCATTTTTTGGTGATCTTGAAAATGCTTCAGCAATTCATTCGCCTTAAAAGATTGCTCTAAACCTACCTTCGGGATAAGACTTCCCGAAAAGAAAAGGGTGAACAATAAAAGGGCTAACGCGTTTTTCATAGCTCAAATGTAGAAAAAATTCGAAATTTAATTGGATATTTAAGCTCCCATTTTAAAAATTAATGGGAGGAAGGCTAAACCCCGCGCTGGGTTTCAGAAAATATGGATGAAATAAATCTTTTGTGGCATCAGCTCACGGACTCAGAAACGATTATTCGCTCTGGCCTTCTGGTGATTACCCTCATTGTCTTTGCTGAAAACGGTTTATTTTTTGCCTTTTTCCTTCCGGGAGATTACCTCTTATTTCTTACCGGGGTTTTTGGCGGTACAGGTGTCCTTAAAGAACCCTTGTCTACCATTATGATAAGTATTTTCCTCGCGGCGGTTATCGGTTCACTTTTGGGTTATTTATTTGGTCGGTTTTTTGGAAATTCCCTTCAACGCAGACCAGATAGTTTCTTTTTTAAGAAAAAACATCTTGAGTCAACCCGTGATTTTTTCGAAAAATACGGCTTTATGGCCTTAGTTATTTCACGCTTCTTGCCTGTTGTACGAACTTTTACCCCCATTTTAGCGGGCATTAGCCACATGCCTTGGTATAGTTTTATTGTACTCAATATTGTTGGCGCCGCGATGTGGGTAGGTATTTTAGTCGCAGGCGGTTATTATATGGGGCAACATTTCCCTTGGATTATCAATTATGTCCAATACATCATATTGTTTTTCTTGGGGATCACTACATTTACAATTGTCAAAGGATATTTAAAATTTAAAAAAGTAACATGATTGAGCAGTTCGGTTATGTGGCCGCATTTATTTTGGCTGGCATATTATTTGTGGCCATTCTGCTGACGCTGGCTCGGCTTATTCGCCCCAATCGGCCGAATGAGGAGAAATTGAGCACGTATGAGTCGGGTGAGGCGCCAACTGGCAACGCAAATACGCGTTTTAATCCACGCTTTTACGTCGTCGCTTTACTATTTGTCCTTTTTGAAGTGGAACTTGTATTCTTATTCCCTTGGGCTGTTGTATTTCGTGACAAATCACTTACCGCAGCCGCGGCTGGCTGGTCTACTTTTGCACTAGTTGAAATGTTGATATTTGTTGGAATTCTTGCCCTAGGACTCGCTTTTGCTTGGAAAAGGGGCTATTTAGATTGGGAAAAACCGGATATTAAATCCACTGAAATTGAAAGCCCAGTGCCAAACGAAGCCTACGATTCCTTTCGTAAAAGTTAATAAGCAGGATTCGATAAGAAAATCCGATTCCTAAATTTCATCCCCAATACAATTTCGTGCGAGCCCATCGACTGACGCGCATATCCGTTGGAATGCATTTCATACACATAGGTCAAATTCAATGAATTTGAAAGATGCGCACCCACCATGATTCCAATCGCATCTTTATGGCGATACGTACCGCCCACCCAGAATTGCTCATCATACTTCACGCGCATATTGGCCTCCGCCACTAGCGTCGCCCCTTTCATGTATTTGACCAAAACCGCAGGGGAATAAGTCCAATGTTCACCAGACGTGATATCGAGGCCAGCTTGGAAAAAGACGGTGGGAGCGACCGTTCCCATCCATTGAGTGGCCCCATTTTTCTTGAAATTCAATTGGGCTAATAACCAAAGTTTTCGATCCGGATCAATCGTCTCATCTGCTGAAACCTCATTAATCAACGGATCATAAATAGCGTTACGTGTTTCTTGTCCATTATCACCGCTCTTGTTGGTGTAAAAGAAATCCCCAAAAACCGGTTGGTTTGCGGAAAGGCCCACATAAAATTTACGCGTGTAATATAGGGCACCTACATTGATCAACGATTGACCGCCGGAAATCCTCCCCATAGGTAAATTAGACGAATTCATATAGGTAATAAACGGATCCCCAGCATCGCGAACATTCAAATTTGACATATCTATTACCCGTTGGTAATACCCAATCGACCCTCCGGTAGCTAATTTTCGCTCCCCACCCAAAGACAAATGATACGCATACGTACCGCTGAGCGACATGCTGGTGATGGGACCAATTTGATCCGAAAGTAATTGCATGCCTACACCCTGGTGGAAATTTACTTTGCGCGTTTTCTTGCGAATGTACGTAGGTGAATAGTTCCGACGAATCGTCTTGGACATATAGGGCGTTATGCCGGTAGACGTGCGATCTGATTTGTCAAAAGCGAAATTAGCTGTTGTATAAAACGTCCGATTTGCCGTATTAATCCCTGTCCATTGCGTCCGGAAACCTGTTTGTACATCCCAATAATCCTCAAAACCTGCAAAGGCCGGGTTATACAAAAACCGATTCATCATGAATTGGGAAAACTGTGGGGTTTGTTGGGCAAACCCACAAATCGAAGCCAAGAATAAAAAAAGGATGATTAAAAATCTCATTCGCGCTTAATAGAACCACAAATTTCGGCTAAATATATTTAAATTCGTTAGAACTTTTCGGAAATATGCGGGGTTTTTAAAATTAACGCAACAACACCATTCGATATGCCTATTCAAAGCTACCCGCTACAACGCGTTCCAGGCTTCTCAAAATTACTCCTCGATTACCTAGCCGGCAAACCTGAGCTGAAACCTTTATATGGAGAAACGCCTACCTTGGAATCTTTCCGCGCCCAAATAGATCAAAAAAAATCAATTAATAGGCAGGTGCTCGTTGACGTACTTACCGAACAATACCAAAACATTTCAGATGCCCCCAACATCGCCTGCCTAAGCGACGAAAAAACATTTACGGTGACGACTGGGCACCAATTAAACCTGCTCACGGGTCCACTATATGTAATTTATAAACTAGTCTCTACCATTAATTTGGCCCGAAAATTACAGCAGGCCTATCCCGAGTTCAAATTTGTACCTGTCTATTGGATGGCCACCGAAGACCATGATTGGGATGAGATTAACCACTTGCATTTATTCGGTAAAACATATACCTGTACAAGTAAGCATACAGGGGCCGTTGGACGTTTTAAGACAGCCGACCTAGCTGAATTGATCAGCCTGTTACCATCCGGAATTCCAATTTTTAAAGAGGCTTACCAAAGCAGCGAAACGCTAACTGAGGCCGTACGAAAATACATGCATGCCTTGTTTGGCGCTACCGGTTTAGTCTGCATCGATACGGACGATGCCCGTTTAAAAGAATTAATCAGGCCGGTGATGGAGATGGATGTGCTCACGCAAGCCCACCAAAAACCCGTCGAAAATACAGACGCGCAGCTAGTAGACCTCGGCTATAAACCGCAGATTCACGCACGTGAAATCAACTTTTTCTACATGAAAGGGGATCTTCGGGAGCGTATTGAATACAGAAACGGAAACTACCATGTGTTAAACACAGATATCCGTTTCAGCGCAGAAGCAATCAAAGCGGAGATTGCGACTCATCCGGAAAACTTCAGCCCTAATGTTGTTTTAAGGCCCTTGTATCAAGAAATGATCTTGCCAAATTTAACTTATTTGGGAGGACCTGCTGAAGTAGGATATTGGTTTCAGCTTAAAGGGATTTTTGATTTACATCAAGTTCCTTTCCCTATTTTACTGCCGCGAAATTTTGCGTTAATCGTTCCTCCTTTGGTAGAAAAAAGATTGGAAAAACTGGAGTTATCCATATTGGATTTATTTCAAGAGCCGCACGTACTACGGGCGAAATTCATCGATAAGCACACAAAAAATTTATTGGACTTAAATGATGAGCACGAACGATTATCAACCCTAATGAACAAAATTGCGCAAAAAGCTCAGGCGATTGATGAGACATTGGAAGCCGCGGTTCTTGCAGAAGAAACGCGCTGGCAAAAAGGATTGGAACGTTTGACAAAGAAAATGCGCAAGGCAGAGGAGCGAAATCAGGAGACGGGGTTGCGCCAACTAGCCGCCGTGAAACAGGATTTATTTCCCGCGGGTCAGTGGCAAGAACGGCATACGAATTTTCTGGAATTTTATATGGCTAATCCAGCTTTTTTGGATGCATTATTTGCCGCACTTGATCCACTTACCTTTGAATTAACTGTACTCAACCACTAGATGCCTGAAAAATTAGATCCAAACGCATTTGTTACGGCCGCATCCTTGGGGCCGATTCTCGACGTGCGTTCGCCGGGCGAATTCCAACAAGCACATATTCCAGGTGCAATTTCATTTCCACTATTTACGGATGAGGAGCGAGCACGCGTTGGGACAACATACAAACAGGTAAATAAAGATGCTGCCGTTGAACTCGGGCTTGAATTCGTTGGCCCTAAACTTGCCCAATGGGTCAAAAAAGCAAAAAAACTAGCGGTTGACAACACCGTCTACGTGCACTGCTGGCGCGGCGGCATGCGCTCCGGCAGCATGGCATGGCTCTTGGAAACAGCCGGAATACAAGTCAAACTCCTTGAGGGGGGCTACAAAGCCTACCGAAATTTTGTCCTTTCCAAATTTGAAGAGGCCATCCCTTTACGTGTTTTAGGAGGTAAAACAGGTAGCGGCAAGACCGAAATATTGCTTGAAATGCAGCGACGTGGCGTGCAAGTTATTGATTTAGAAGGCATTGCGCATCATCGAGGTTCTGCTTTTGGGCATTTAGGATTGGAGCCGCAGCCTAGCTCAGAACATTTTGAAAATATTTTGGCGAGCCAATTAATTCAAATGGATTATGCAAAGCCCATTTGGGTTGAAGATGAGAGTCGGCACATTGGAAAAGTATTTATGGGCGAATCTTTTTATAACCAATTACGTGAAGCGCCTGTCCTATTTTTGGATATTGAAGCGCAGTACCGATTGCCACACTTGGTTGACGTTTATGCCCATTATCCCAAAGAAGATTTAGCGCAGGCGATTGATAAAATCAAAAAACGACTCGGAGGTGACCATTATAAAAATGCACATGAGGCTTTGGAAGCGGGTAATTTCGCTGAAGTAGCTGCGATAACATTGCATTATTACGATAAAGCCTACGTGCATGGATTAGAAAATCGGGCTACCGAAAAAATTCAGCGTTTGGTGGTTGACACCTGCGACCCCATACAGCAGACGAATGCTGTCATGGCCCATTCCCTTTTTACAAACAACAGATGAACGACGCATTTTTAAAGCAAATATTAGACCGACATGCGCAAACGAAGCCTTTTCCGGCGACGTCTGACATCAAGAAGCTATTTACTAAAATAGTCCTAACACTTTTTCCGGAGCAAACACGGAAACAAGTGGTGAACTTGGCCGACCTGCAATTGGTTTGGGAAAGCATCGAACATGGACTAGAAAGTATCCTGCATACGATGAGCAAAGATTTACCTGGGATGCCGCAAGAAATCACAAAAAGCTATATGGCGCGTATACCGGAGATTTATGCCTTACTTCTAACGGATGTGCAAGCGATGGTGGATGGAGATCCGGCTGCTACGACAGATTATGAAGTCATACGAACCTATCCGGGATTTTATGCGATGGCGTTTTACCGTTTGGCACGTGGATTACATCTGGAAAAAGTACCTTTGATACCACGTATTTTAACTGAATATGCGCATTCTAAAACGGGAATTGATATACATCCTGGCGCGGAGATTGGGCCTTATTTCTTCATGGACCATGGAACGGGCATTGTGATTGGCGAAACGTGCGTGATTGGCGAACGTGTAAAATTATATCAGGGAGTAACATTAGGTGCATTATCCGTTACCAAATCAATGGCCTCCACGAAACGTCACCCAACAATCGAAGATGGTGTGGTGATCTATTCAGGCGCTACGATTTTAGGTGGGGAGACCGTTGTGGGTAAAAACGCGATTATCGGTGGAAACGTATGGCTAACTCGCTCGGTCGCCCCCAATACCAAAATTTACCACCAAGAGAATTTAAAAGTAATCGAAGAATAGGATGTCTACATTATTGGATTTAGTGGGCAACACGCCGCTTGTTGAACTAACAAAATTGCATGCGAATCCGCGCGTACGCATCCTTGGTAAACTTGAGGGAAATAATCCCGGAGGTTCGGTGAAGGACCGCGCGGCCAAAAACATGATTGAATCCGCTATAGCACGAGGAGAAATCAAGGCGGGGACCAAATTAATTGAGGCAACTTCGGGCAACACGGGCATCGCCCTAGCGATGATTGCACGGCTGTTTGGACTGGAAATCGAACTGGCAATGCCTTCTAATTCCACCCGAGAGCGCATACTAACGATGGAAGCTTTTGGTGCCAAAGTAACGCTAACTGAAAGTATCGAATCTGCCCGAGATTATGCCGTAGACAAGGCTGCCTCAGGCGAATATATTTTATTGAATCAATTCGAAAATCCGGATAATTATTTGGCCCACTATAAAAGTACGGGGCCTGAAATTTTTCGTGATACGGATGGGAAAATCACCCATTTCGTGAGTTCCATGGGGACAACCGGAACCATCATGGGGACGTCGATGTACCTAAAAGAGCAAAATCCTGCGATTCAAATTATAGGTTGTCAGCCCACCGAGGGCTCTAAAATTCCGGGGATTCGTCGGTGGCCGATTGAATACCGACCAAAAATTTACCAACCGGAACGTGTGGATCGGATTATGGATATTTCGGAGGAAGAGGCGACAATTATGACGCGCCGACTAGCACGCGAAGAAGGTGTATTTGGTGGGATGAGTAGTGGTGGCGGTGTGGCTTCAAGTGTCCGGTTGGCTTCAGAACTTGAAGAAGGCTTGATCGTGTGCATTATATGCGACCGAGGGGATCGCTATTTATCCAGCGGTTTATTTGGGGAGTAGGATCCCGACCATTTGATAATGGGTAGGCGAACCCCAGCGCATCCGCTGTGTGCCTTCGATGGAATAGGTTTGCACCTTACCATCCGAAAAATTCATGTGCATTTTCTTCTGCGTGTCAAATAGGAAATTCGTCTGAGACATCTCAATTTCAATGGATGCTGGACGGTCGAAAGCGTCCAACTGGATCTTCAATTTTTTCACGGGTAATTTTTCTCCAATCTTCAAAGAATACCAACGAAACCCATCGTCAGATAGTTTGTCATAGCTTTTATCAAAGGCCGGTTTATTTAAATCGGACTCAATAAAGAGCGCCCATTCCTTTTCCCACGCCAAATCTGACAGGACCTTAACCTCTGATTTCCCATCCAAAATCACGGTTTTATGGACCCGCTTAGGATGTTTTTGCAACTGAACAATTTCTTGCTGCAAATAGGTCGCTAACGGAAAATAAAGTTGTTTTTGTGTAGGGGCAGATTCCTCCTGACAGGCACTAGTCATCCACAGAAAAGGGAGGAGAACAAACAGAAAACGAGTGCGGGATTGAATTTGCATAGCAGGCATAAAGGTAAAGAAAAATCCTTGAAGTCGGCCGACTCCAAGGATCGTTCACTCAAGCGGTTAGCATTTCCTCAATGGGAATACTGAGTACTTTTGTCAGATTAAATAATTTTTTTGCGTTGGGATAATGCTTGCCAGATTCCCAGTAATTATAGGCACTTTGACTGACGCCTACGGCTCGGGCTACTTGGTTCTGGGTTAATTTTTTCGATTGCCGCGATTTAATCAACAGCACCGAAAAGAGGTGTTTGGTTTTCATGTATTAGTTGGGTTAGGTAAAAATTTCAAGGAAGATGTCTGCTTGTTTCGAATAAACCAATCATTTGATAAAAAAATACCAAAGAATATAAGCTTACTTATAGCGCCTGTCGCTACGTTGCACGGGAATGCACTGCGATGACAGCATCTGTCGCAATTGGAAAGTTCAAAAAAAGGTCAGCGAGAAATTCCCACCGACCTTTTCAAACATAAACTTGATTACAAATTTCGTTTTTTCAATTCACTAACAGCGAAATCAGCTGCACGAGCTGTCATCGCCATATACGTTAATGAAGGATTCACGCAAGAGGCAGATGCCATCGCGGCGCCGTCTGTCATAAATACGTTTTTCACTTCATGTACTTGGTTATTTTTATTAACGATGGAATTCTTTACTGAAGTCCCCATCCGTGCCGTACCCATCTCATGGATACCCAAACCGATATGCGTATTTTGACCGTTGTAAGCTTTGATATTTTTGAATCCGGCTGCCTCTAGCATTTCGGCAGCGTCATTCATCATATCTAAACGCATTTTCAATTCATTTTCACCAAAATTCGCTTCAAATGAAAGAACAGGTAAACCCCACTTATCTTTTTGGTCACTAAGCGTGAACCGGTTATTGGGATCTGGTAAGATCTCACCAAAACCACCAAAACCTACCGTCCATTGGCCTGGATGTGTTAAGCTTTCTTTGAAATCAGCCCCAAAACCATCTTGGCTTACGCCACGGCCCCAGCCTTCCCGACTAGCGCCACCTTGGTAACCAAAACCGCGTGAATATCCACGCTTATCCTTGCCCCAGTTGCGGTAGCGTGGAATGTATAAGCCGTTTGGCCGACTGCCAAACATATAGTCTTTATTGAATCCATCGACGGTTGCACTAGCGCCCACGCCCAAATGGTGGTCCATGATGTTACGGCCTAATTGGTCCGAATCATTCCCTAAACCATTTTGATAGCGGTTCGATTTCGAGTTCATTAAGATTGACGTAGAACCAATCGCTCCCGCATTCACGAAAATTATTTTCGCAAAATACTCTTTGGACTCGAGCGTATTTTGATCAATTACACGAACTCCCTTTGCTTTTTGTGATTTCTCATCGTAGATAAGTTCCGAAACAATGGCGTTGTGAATCATCGTCAAACGGCCTGTACGTTGTGCCGCAGGCAAAGTCGCCGAAAGTGAACTGAAATACGCGCCATAAGGACAGCCGCGCATACATTTGTTTCGGTAATTACAAGATGACCGACCTAAATCTGTTTGTTGCTTCCCTGGTTTTGTTAAGTGAGCTACGCGGCCAACCGTCACGGGACGACCTAATTTTTTGTTCACTTCATTTTTAAAATGTACCTCGGGAGCAGTCATTTGCATGGCTGGCTGAAAATCAGAATCAGGCAAGACATCTAAGCCTTCTGCTTGACCTGAAATACCTGCAAATTTCTCTACATAGGAATACCAGGGTGCTAAATCATCATAGTTAATAGGCCATGGTGTTCCGATTCCCTCTTTCTCATTGGCCAAGAAATCCTCTCTGTTCCAACGGTACGTCTGGCGACCCCATAACAACGATTTACCTCCCGTGTGGTAGGCGCGAATCCAGTCAAATCCGCCTTTTTTCTCAATGTATGGGTTTTGCTTATCGTTTTCGAATAGGTAGCGATGCTCTTCGTTCGGTGTATATCCGGTACGCATGCCTGCCCAATATTCTTCGGCAGCCATGTTGCTAGGCCGACCGCGGTGGTCGAATTCCCATGGATTTTTATTTGCTGTTTCGTAGCCTTCGATGTGTTTGATCTCGCGACCACGTTCCATCACGGCAACTTTAAGTCCTTTTTCAGTTAATTCTTTCGCGGCCCAACCACCCGAGATTCCGGATCCGATGACAATAGCGTCAAACGTTTGGGTCTTGATTGCATCTATATTTAGATTCATTTTTTGTGTCTTTTGGGATTAATAAGCGAATGATTTTTGATCTGGCTTCATGTCGGATATAACTTCAAAACGGCCTGGAACCGGTTCGTAAACAAAGGAACCTTGTATGCCTTTTTCTGACGTATAATAGCCCAACAGCGTTAACTCTTTCATCACGCGCCAGAATGGAACACCGCCCACGCCTTCTAGAACATCTTTGTCTACGTTGTCGCCAACCTTCACTTTGCTCACAGAATAGCTTCGCATTAATTCGTTGGTGTCTGCTTCTAACAATGTCAACATCGCTATTTGGGCATCGCTTGATTGGTTCAGGAATTTAGCTTTTGCCAAATTATCTACCCCTTTTTTGAAACTAACGTGTTCTGGTTTTTTGTAGCAATCATTCAGCATCATTTCGATGAAGGCAGGAACGCCAGCATCAATCGCGCCAGCCGTTGTTGTTTTCGGAATAATGTGTTCAGCGACAGCAGCAACGACATTACGTTGTATGTCGGTCAGCGAAAATGTGCCCGGTTCAGCAATTAGGCCGGTATTTTTTGCCTCCATGGCGTAAAGGGTTGGTGCGCTAAATACACCGCCCACTAACATCGCAATGCGGGAGACAGCATCTCTTCTCTTAAGCATAGTTATTAAGTTAAATTGTTTAGGCCAAATGCCTATATCAGGTTGAGTTTTGACAAGTAACAAAATTAATCAGTTTCTTCGTTTTTCAAGGAAATATTTAGCTTTTTCATGCTATAACACTAAATCTGCCGATTAGTTAAATCGTTATTTATCAATTAGATGGCTATTTTAATCAGTTTAACAATAGGATTTTAGCGCGTTTTTTTTGTTTTTTGTATCGCGACGAGCGGCGAGACACGCTGCCGAGGTCCCACTTAAATTTTCGTTTATGCAAGAAAGTGCGCCTATTTTTGACAACAATAAAATCCCCGTTAAAAAGCTTTGGCAAGTAATTATCGCCTCATCCGTGGGCACCGTGATTGAGTGGTATGATTTCTATATTTTCGGCAGTTTATCAGCCATCATCTCCCTTTCCTTTTTTCCCAAAGAAGACCCAACTGCCGCGTTTATTTCAACGTTGGCTGCTTTTGGCGCGGGCTTTGTGGCTCGGCCATTTGGTGGGGTGATTTTTGGTAGATTAGGCGATCGCATTGGTCGGAAATACACCTTTTTATTGACCCTCCTCCTCATGGGCGGATCCACATTCGCGATTGCGTTCATCCCTTCCTACTCGGAAATCGGCCTAGTAGCTCCGGCCATTTTACTTTTACTCCGCATTATTCAGGGGTTGGCATTGGGTGGTGAGTATGGTGGCGCGGCTACGTATGTGGCTGAATATGCCCCGGATGCCGAGCGCGGAAAATATACAGCTTACATTCAGACGACAGCAACACTTGGATTTTTCGTGTCCATCATCGTGATTTTGGTATCGCAAAAATTGATGGGAGATGCGGTATTTCGGGATTGGGGCTGGCGCGTACCATTCGCATTATCAGGGATATTAGTAATCGTTTCCTATTTTATTCGTCGGAACATGCACGAATCTCCCCTGTTTTCGAAGTTGAAAGCGGAGGGTCGCTTATCTGAAAATCCGTTGAAGGAAGCGTTTGCGAGTAAAGAAAATCGCCGACTGATGTTGGTGGCCATGTTTGGTGCGATAGTAGGCCAAGGGGTGGTTTGGCATACAGGCCAATTTTACGCACAGATCTTTATCAATAAAATTCTGAAGGTGGACTTCACAACAACGAATCTCATCATTGCGGCTTCGCTTGTCATCGGAACTCCGCTTTTCGTGTATTTTGGAAGCCTATCAGATCGCATCGGTCGGAAAAAGGTGATGCTGGGCGGAATGGCGCTAGCTGCCATTTTCTACTATCCACTCTTCGCGTGGATGTCGGACATCGTGGATCAAGAAGGAACCCTCGTAGGTGACGCCTATTTCTTAACGATGACGGGCAAAGTGCAATTGGCCTTTATTTGTACCTGTTTGGTTACTTTCGCCGCCATGGCTTATGGTCCAATTGCCGCATTTTTAGTTGAATTATTCCCAACCAAAATCCGATATACCTCACTCTCCATCCCCTATCACTTTGCGAATGGGGTGTTTGGCGGATGCGCGCCATTTGTAGCAACGTGGTTAGGCGCCGTGACGCATTCTAATTTTGCGGGGCTTTTCTATCCGATCGGACTCGCTGCCATGACCGTAATTATAGGAGTCATTTATTTGCCAGAGACGAAGGGAAAGGCGTTAATGGATTGATTAGACGCTGGACGTTAGACGCTGGACGTTGGACGTTAGACGCTGGACGTTAGACGTTAGAAATTTAGGCAGGAACACAATTATCAATCTAGTGACCAGCGTCTAAAGTCTAGTCTTTGACGTCTATTTTAAGCGTCTTTCAAGGGCGTGCGTAGGGTAATTTTTGCACCAAATTCATTTCGTAATACGAGGAAAGACCTAACGAAGCCACGCTTCCTGCCATATCTAAATTCAAAAATCCATCAGTTTCCATGCAGGTAGGATCCACAAAGGCATGCTGCAAAGATCCGATCACCAAAAACGTGTTGTTCAGTTCGATAGGAATAATTTGCTCCAATTTCATGGCGTATTGCACCGGGCTCCCACCAACGAACGGCACGGGAAAGTCGGCCTGATACATGGGCTCTAAACCCACTTCCACAAATTCACTCACGCCATCGGCGTATTTGGCACTGGTCTGATGTGCTTGAGAAATCTGGTCTACTGCAATGTGATTGATCGTATAAAACCCTGTCGCCTCTATATTACGCAAGGTATGCGGCGCGGCCTCCAGCGGACGATTCACGAAAGCGATCAAGGCAGGATCTGCGCCGAGGTGCACGATATTACTAAAGATGGCGAGGTTCAGATTTTGGTCTTTATCCTGCGAGGAAATCAGGGAAGCGCTTTTAAACCCAGAAAGCGAGTTCACAAAATTTGCACGCGTAAAGCGATCCCAATTCGCCAAATCGGCTAAAGAAAAATGTTTCATGTTGTCCTAACGCGTTCCCGCCCTTTTTGTTTACACTTTAACAGTCCATTTTAAATACGTAAGCACACGCAAAATTCCACACCATATCACCAAATATATCACCGCTCCCGTCAACGACGCAACGTATGGGTTAGATACATGTCCCGCAATGGTTTATTGGTACTTCCACCCCACAAATCCCTGATCGCCTATTTTAATCATATTCAATGCCCGTGGAATAATCCCCGAAAAGAAAAACACGAGCATCGGATGCATCCCAAATAACAATATGGGGGCAATGAAGGTTGTTAGGTTTTTCTCATCCACGAGGTAGCACAAAATGGCGAAACTCAGTAAGGCCCATCCAGCCGTTACGCCAACAAATGAACTTGTCCACAAGGCTTTGTTCATCGGGAACGCAAGGTCCCAGACAAATCCAATAACTAACAAAATGAGCCCTTAAATGCCTAAAAGGCACGTTTTTCGGAGCTGAGTACCTGCAATTAGTCCGATGATGCCTGTCGCAATCGCGGGAATGGTACTTAAAATTCCTTCAGGATCCCAAGTTTTGGACACCGCCCATAAATGTCCGGGCAGTACTAAATTATCCACATACGCCGCCAAATTAGTTCCCTCGGTGCAGCCATGCCATTTGGCATGTTCAAAAGGCGCATAAATATGTCCCCAATCGCCCGGATTATTTACCAAGGTCATCAACATCACAGTAAGGCCACGAAAAACATCTAGGGAGATGACGCGGTTTTGCATAGGTAATTCAGTTAATTTGTGGGTAAAGCTAAAAAAAATGATTTTAATAACTATCGCCGTGGCCATCCTGAGTTCGCACACACCGGATTCGTCGGCAGTCAACTTGCTCGTAGGTTCGTATACAAGCCAAGGAAATCCTGGCATCGAGATCATCGATCCGCAAACTCAAAAAACGGTAAACTCCATTGCGCAGCCACAGGCCTCTTTTCAGGCCTTATCGAAGGACCAACAATACTTATTTTCAGTTCACGAGGAAGCGGACAGGAAAGGTTCAATTAGTTCATATAAGCAAGAAAAGGGCACTTTTTCACGTCTGAGTACCCAGTTGACACAAGGCGACGCCCCCTGTTATGCCCTATTTCGAGAGGCCAGCCAAACCCTCTACGTAGCGAATTATTTAGGCGGAAATCTGAGTGTATTTCAAACGAAAGCTGGATACATTCAACCCATCAGCCAAAACATCATCTATCCAAAACCGAGTCATGCGCACATGGCAGTGGTCATGCCGGATGGGGGCCAACTGGTCGTAACGGATTTGGCGGCGGATAAAATTCACGTACATGCCTTACTATCCAATGGCCTTGTGGCGACACAGTATGAGGATGTCGAATTGCCCAAAGGAACGGGGCCGCGGCACATGGTATTTAATTCATCGGGAGATATTGCTTATGTACTTGGCGAATTGAGCGGGACGGTGGATGTATTTCGAATTTATGCGAATGAGTTTACGCACCTACAACGGATTGTGATAGACCGAAGTGCCGGGAATCCGAATCATGCCAGCGCCGATTTGCACCTGTCGCCCGACGGAAAATGGTTACTCGCATCGAACCGTAAAACTCAAAATTCAATTCGTGTATTGGCCGTATTACCTTCAGGTGAATTGCGCGACCATAAAGAGATACTCGTTGGGAAGATACCCCGAAACTTTCAGTTTGACCCGAGTGGACGATTTGTTTATGTGGCGAGTCAGGGAGAAAATCGAATCCAAAAATTTACCTTTAAGGATGGAGAATTAAGCGATACGCAGGAGGATATTGAGGTGAAACAACCGGTGGCAATCTTGTTTTTGAGGAAATAAAAAGCCCCAGAATTTCTTCCGGGGCTTTAATCAATATCTTGCTTGGGCCAGCTTTGGCAATGCATATAGCTTTGCCAAAGCGCAAATCTTACTTTCCGAACGAATACCGCAACGCGATCTCATGCGACTGCACACTCACGCGGCTTAGCTGAGACGTTGGCATCTCGAATACATAACCTAGGTAAATGTTCTTTACAGCTTGAATACCTGCGCGGATGCCCCAACTGTCTTGATTGCGGTAGTTGGCTCCTAAGTCAAACCTTCCCGCCAAGTTCACTAACACGTTGGCATCCCAGCTCAAAGGAACACCTGAAGCCGTACGTACTAAAGCACTTGGGTAGATCGTTACTTTCTCATTGGCCTTAATCTTTGTCCCGACCATTCCATAGAAGTAAGCTGCGTCTTTAAAGCCTTCGCCTAAGTCATACTTCAATAATCTCGGTTGCGATATGCTCACAAAGAATCCGTCTCCTTTGGCAATCTTTAATCCCCAACCGGTATTAAACTTCATCGACGAGCGATTAATGAATGTTGGGTCTCCTTGGTGTACTAAGTTCGTCTCATCAAAGTTCAAGGCTAAATTAGCAAGTCCCGCACGGATACCTCCGGAGAATGACCATGCTTCCGAAAGTTTCGTATGGTATGCATAATCAGCACTGAAGGTTGTGATTTTCATTGGGCCGGCTTGGTCTAGCATCGCATTCACACCTAGTCCACTTTGAGCGCCGTACTTGAAGTTACCTGAAAACACGTAGGTCTTTGGGGCTCCATCAATGCCTAGCCATTGCTGGCGATTCATTAAGGTCACTTCACTCGTAGCTGTGCTACCTGAGTGCGCAGGTGAAATAACTTGTGGGTTGAAACGGTACATCGAATAACCTGCTTCTAGCTGACCATACATCGTCGATACGCTCAAAACAAGCAGGGACACAAGAGCCAAAAGGCCCTTGCTCCACTTGAATTGATCTACTCTCTGTTTAAAATCTATGTTATTTTTCATGTCTGTGTTACTTTTGATTTGCGTGTTAAAACGACTCTTTATTTATCTAAACGGTTGATGTACAAATAAGCCTTCAAGTTCGTTTTACGGCCTTTGTAATCGATGATGTAGTAATACGTACCATCTGGTAAATCACCACCGTTCCAATCATTTAAATAGTTTTCTTTCTCGTAAACCAAGTTCCCCATACGGTTGTATACATACAAGGTATATGGAGGAGGTGTCGCTAATAAACCAGGAATAATTAAGAAATCATTTCTACCATCGCCGTTAGGTGAAATTCCTTGAGGAGCAAACACAGGACATGCATCCGCGTCAACACGGTTAGATACCCCATCTCCATCGCAATCCGTCAAACCACCTAAATTAATGTTGTCTTCATTTAAATCTGACGTACCATCATTATCGGCATCGATATCTCGGAAGTCAAAAATACCATCTTTGTCCGTATCTAAAGGTGATTTTGGATCATTTCCTGCCTCTAATTTATCTGTGTAGCTATCGTTATCTGAATCCAAATCACGGTAATCTGGAGTTCTGTCTACGTCTGTGTCAACTGGATTTTTACCATCTTTACCAGCCTCAATCGAGTCTGGAATACCATCGCCATCCGAATCTGTATCACGGTAATCCGCAAGGCCATCTCCATCCGTATCCACTGGCTTCGTTAAGGTGATTGCTTCAACAGCGTCTGGAATCGAATCGTTATCTGAATCTAATTCACGGAAATCAAAAATTCCATCCGCATCAGCATCGGCAGGTTTCGTAGGATCAGTCCCTACTTCAATTTTGTCCGTCAAGCCATCACCGTCTGAATCCAAATCACGGAAGTCGGCCACGCCATCCTTATCCGTATCCACAGGGCTTACGGCATCTTTACCCGCTTCGATTGTATCTGAGATACTATCTCCATCTGAATCTAAATCACGGAAATCGAAGATTCCATCCGAATCTGTATCTACTGGTACTTTCGCATCTTTTCCTGCTTCAATCGCATCTGAAATACCATCATTATCTGAATCCAAATCTTTCGTATCTGGGGTACCATCTTTATCTGTATCTACTGGACTTTGAGGATTAGCACCTGCTTCAATCGCATCTGGTATACCATCATTGTCAATATCAATATCACGGTAATCTGGATCGCCGTCATTATCTGTATCAACAGGTTTCGTCGGATCTGGACCTGCTTCTACAGCATCTGGTACCGTATCATTATCAGAATCCCTATCGCGGAAGTCAAAAATGCCATCTCCATCCGAATCTAAAGGTTTAGTCAAATCATTACCTGCTTCAAATGCGTCTGGAATTTTATCACCATCCGAATCCAAATCACGGTAATCTGGCAAACCATCGCCATCTGTATCCACTGGCTTGGTAGGATCAGCTCCTGCTTCAATGGCATCTGAGATTCCATCTCCATCTGAATCTAAATCTTCATAATCAGCACCTATTTCTGAACCATCATTATCTGTGTTTACTGGCGTTCCACAAGTAACTGCTTCAACAGCGTCTGGAATGGTATCACCATCCGAATCCAAATCACGGAAATTGGCAATGCCATCTTTATCTCCATCACGACCTGATTCAACCGCATCTGGAATACAGTCGGCATCTGAATCTAAATCCAAGAAATCCGGTATTCCATCTTTGTCGGTATCAATAGGTGCAGGAGAATTAAATTGCTTACGATCATCAAAACCGTCTCCATTTGCGTCTTGCAAAACATTACATGCCGCACACTTATCAGCACCTTCCCACGAATCCATAATACCATCTCCGTCTGAGTCAGCGTCTAAATAATTTGGCACACGGTCACCATCAAAATCATTTGTTCCCTCATACCCGTCAGCTACCCAGTCTCCATCAGAATCTAAATCACGGTAGTTGGCAATGTTATCACTATCCAGATCACCAGTCAATTCCACTGAATCTAAAATTCCATCGCCATCTGAATCACGGTCTAAGTAATCTGGCTGTCCATCGCGATCTGTATCTGGCACACCAAAAGGTAGACCACCTGCACGAGGATCAATTCCATCGCCCAAGCCATTGGCATTAGCATCTGACGTAGCGCCATCCAAAAGACCATCGCCATTCCGATCAAAGCTTGCACGGAAATTTTCCATACCTTCGATAACGTCAAAAATGCCATCGCCATCCGAATCTAAATCTTTGTAATTAGGAATGCCGTCGCCATCCATATCGCTTACTTTCTCGCGAATATCTGGAATACCATCATTATCTGAATCTAAATCTAAATAATCCGCATCGCCATCACGGTCTGTATCTACTGCCTTTTCATAGCTATCATTGATGCCATCTTGATCTGAATCAATATCGAACATATTTAAGATTCCATCAAAATCGAAATCTGCATTGTTTGTCCCTCCATTAGTCTCTAATAAGTTAGAAATACCATCTCGATCACAGTCATCTGCTTTCCAAGCGTCACTAACCAACGCTATATTTTGAGAACTTAACTTAAAATCACACCCACTGTTAACGTTCGTGCCATCGATTACCTCTTGCGTAAACATGACACCATCCCCATCGTAATCCGTATCAAAAACAACATTATCAAAGCGGTGATTAAATCTAGCGCCCGATGGAATGGTGATGATTACACGATCTACATTCTTAAACGAGTTACTGAAAGTCTCCGAGGGACTATTTGGATTAGGATATTTAGTTAATGACCCCGAGGCAATATCCGCAATGGATACTTGAGCTACTTGAACACCTGCCCTGAATGCCGTAAATTGCAAAACAGTACCAAATCCAGCACTACTCTTTGGCACAAATTCAAGTGATTTAAAATCAAATTGCGCCCCATATCGATCAACAATATTTAACGTATCTGGAGCTCCACTAGAACCTGAAACGATGTCAAGGACATCGAGATTAGGCGTAGGTGCCGTGGCAAATGTCATCGCATTAGCACTATTGAAGGTGAACGTGTAATTCCGATTTCCAACTCCACCATATGCGTGGAACTCAGAACCAGGAACAGAGATGAACTTGCCATCAAATCCAATTTTGCCTTGTGCAAAACCGTGGTGCCCGCTTAAAAGGCCAAGGATCAGCAAGAAACAAGATAGCACTTGCCCTATTTTAAATCGATTCATAAAATATTATTTAAGAGTAGTTCGCTAAATTATAAAATAAAAATGAAAACAAAGTGATAATAATCAGGTTAACCGACACAATTTTTAGCAAGTGGTTGATAATAACCACTTAATCACTAATATAAAGCTGATTTAAGCAAAAAAATATTCCTGAAATTGGCCGTATTTGGGGCTTGGGCGAACAATAAAAAAGACGTGAAGTTTCACGTCTCATTTGTTTTGTAGCGACGCAATACGTTGCGTCTTTTTTAAATAGATACGAGGTGTCACAGCTCTTACTTTTAGACGCGAAGTTTCGCGTCTCTACTGTAAATTACTTTCCAAACAAATACCGCAACGCGATCTCGTGAGACTGCACACGCACGCGGCTTAGCTGGGAGGTTGGCATCTCGAATACATACCCTAAGTAAATGTTCTTTGTCGCCTGAACACCTGCGCGGATTCCCCAGCTATCTTGGTAACGGTAGTTGATACCCACATCAAGCTTCCCACCTAGGTTCGCCATCACATTTGCATCAAAACTTAAGGGCGCGTCTCCCGCCGTGCGAAACATGACACTCGGATATAACGTAATTTGCTCTGAGGCTTTTACTTTGGTGCCAACCATCGTGTAAAAATAGGCGACGTCCTTAAATCCAGAACCTATGTCATATTTTAACAAACGCGGTTGCGAAACGCTAACAAAAAAACCATCGTTCTTTTGAACTCGAAGGCCCCAACCGGTATTAAACTTTAAACCGGAAGAACGATTTGTAGCAAATAGGACATCATCCGTTTGAGAAAGAGCCAAACCCGTATAGTCTAAATTTAAATTTGCTAGCCCTGCACGAATACCCCCCGAAAATATCCAGTCCCCGGTCAACTTCGTATGATACGCATAATCACCACTGATAGTTGTGATTTTTAAAGGGCCAGCTTGGTCCAACATCATATTAACTCCAATACCACTTTGCTGTTTGAACTTGAAATTGCCCGACAAAACATATGTCTTTGGCGCACCCTCGATTCCTAACCATTGCTGACGACTCATCAAAGAAATCTCACTTGTTTCCGTACTACCTGCATGTGCAGGCGTAACTATTTGAGGGTTAAAACGATACATCGAATACATCGATTCGATTTGGCCAAATGCCGTATTTCCGAAAACCAATAGGGATGCAAGAACCAACAGGTTCTTGCTCCACTTCAATTGATCTACTCTCTGTTTAATGTTTATGATATATTGCATCGTCCTTATTTGTCTATACGGTTAATGTAAATGTAGGCCTTCAAAGTAGGCTTGCGATCCTGATAATCTAAAATGTAATAATAGGTGCCGTCAGGTAGAAGGCCGTCGGTTGCCAACAAATCAAACGCTCTATCAGTTTGACCACCCCACGTATTCTTGTAATCCGCACTTTCATATACGATATTACCCCATCGATTAAAGATTGTCAGTTTGTTTGGACCAGGTGTTGCCAATAAACCTGGGATAGCTAACACATCATTCTTGCCGTCTCCATTAGGTGAAATTCCCTGTGGAGCTATCGATGGACAAACGTCCGCATCTAAGCGATTTGGTATACCATCTTTGTCACAGTCTAAAATATTACCTAATCCTAAGTCATCCTCATTCACATCCAAAATACCATCATTATCCGCATCCGTATCACGAAAATCAAAGATGCCATCTTTATCGGTATCCAATGGACTAGCCGGATTAGTGCCCGTTTCTTCCCGATCGAGTAAGCCATCGTTATCGGAATCCAAATCACGGTAATCGGGTCTGCCATCTCGGTCAGTATCCACTGGAACACGTGGATTAGGGCCCGCCTCAATTCGATCTGATAATCCATCACCATCCGAATCAATGTCTTGGTAATCTGGTTTCGCATCACCATCCGTATCCACAATACCCTCAACTGAATCTGGAATGCTATCATTGTCAGAGTCCAAATCGCGGAAATCAAATATACCATCTACATCCGTATCCACCGGTTTCTTTGGATCAGCTCCAGCTTCTACTTTATCTGAAATCGTATCGTTATCAGAATCTAAATCACGGAAATCATAGATACCATCCCCATCCGTATCAGATGGATTGATTGGGTCTTTACCTGCTTCAATCGCATCTGGAATGCCATCATTATCTGAATCCAAATCGCGGTAATCTGGTGTGCCATCGCCATCTGTATCTGTTGGGTTATTTGCATCTTTCCCTGCTTCAATCGCATCTGGAATACCATCGTTATCTGAATCCAAATCACGGTAGTCTGGTAAGCCGTCGCCATCCGTATCCAACGGATTATTGCCGTCTTTGCCCTTTTCTACGCTATCCGGAATACCATCATTATCTGAATCACTATCACGGAAATCAGGTATTCCATCGCCATCCGTATCCGACGGATTATTTCCATCTTTTCCTTTTTCTACGGCGTCTGGGATTCCGTCATTATCTGAATCTAAATCACGGTAATCTGGTAAACCATCACCATCTGTATCTACAACACCTTCGATGGTATCAGGAATACCATCATTATCTGAATCTAAATCGCGGTAATCTGGCAGACCATCTCCGTCCGTGTCCACTACCCCTTCAATCTTATCCGAAATGCCATCATTATCGGAATCTAAATCTTCAAAATCCGGCTTCCCGTCATTATCCGTATCAATTGGTGCGCCGCAAACAACCGCCTCCACTTGATCAGAGATACCATCATTGTCGGAATCCTCATCCCGGAAATTTGGTTTATCATCGCTATCCATGTCCGCACCTAGTTCTTGACGATCTAAAATACAGTCATTGTCTGAATCTAAATCTAAAAAGTCTGGCGTACCATCTTTATCTGTATCTATTGCCATTGGATTTGGGAATTGCTTGCGATCATCCCAGCCGTCACCTTGGTCATCTTGTAAATTTGTACAAGCGACACAACGATTTGCGCCTTCCCAACTATCCATAATTGTATCTCCATCAGAATCCAAATCTAAATAATTTGGAATACCATCTCCATCAGCATCATTTCTGCCTTCAATACCGTCGCCTAACCAATCCCCATCGGAATCTAAATCACGGAAATTCGCAACGTTATCTTTGTCGGGATCTCCAGCTCCTTCGAACGAATCTAAAATTCCATCACCATCTGCATCTAAATCCAAGAAATCAAGTGCACCATCGCGATCCGTATCTGGAATGGCTAATGGGCGGGCACCTGCAAAAGAATCAACGGCATCGGGCCATCCGTTCGTATTGGCATCTGTTGTGCCTCCGTCTACGCGGCCATCGCTGTTACGGTCAACCGCTGCACGGAAATTTTCAGTGGCTTCAATCACATCCAAAATGCCATCTCCATCCGAATCCAAATCTTTGTAGTTCGGAATACCATCGCGATCCATATCACCTACCATCTCGCGGCGATCTAAAATACCGTCGTTGTCTGAATCCAAGTCTAAATAATCCGCATCGCCATCGCCATCCGTATCGATATTTTTTTCGTAACTATCATTAATGCCATCCTGATCCGAATCCGGGTCAAACATGTTTAAGATGCCATCTCCATCAAAATCAGCATTATTGGTGCCTCCATTTGTTTCTAAGAAATTAGATATCCCATCATTATCACAATCCCCTCCTTTCCAGAAAGCACTAACCGCAGCCAAATTTTGACTTGATTTCTTAAAATCACATCCACTTGCAGGGGATGTGCCATCAATTCGCTCTTGCGCATCAGAAACTCCATCGCCATCTGTATCTGAATTATCAGTTGAAACCGTGATTGTAAATGAAGACGTCGCCGTTAAACTTCCACCGTCGGTTACCGTCAATGTGATTGTCGACGTTCCCGTTTGATCAACTAAAGCGTTGGCGGTTACGGTACGATTCGCACCTGAGCCACCTAATGTTATGTTGGCCAATGGAATTAAAGCTACATTACTTGAAGTTACCGTTAAAGTCAAACTTCCCGCTGCCGTTTCTGTATCACCTACCGTTACTGCCAGTGCGCCTGTAGAGGCAGTGCCCACTACGTTTTGATTAGCAACCGTGGTGATCGTAGGTGGTGTGTTTGAATTATTAATGGTGGCAACAACTACGGAACGAGCGAGAGATACACATGATGTTGTCGTATTTCTTGCTTCGGCATAATAATTTGTTGTCGAAGAAATGCTAGGGGTAACAAATGATAGCGTCCCTGATCCATTAGCTTCCACTGAACCGCCTGTAGCAGCTGCATACCAATCTAAGGTTGCGCCTGAAGATGCTGTACCCGTTAAAGTCACAGTTCCTGTGCCAGTACGAGAACCATCAACAGTTGAAGTCACAGTTGGCAACGCATTAACTGTAGCCGAACCTGTGGCAATTGTTTGAGTTATTACACCTGACACAGCGCTAACATTTCCACCATCACCATTTGTAGCATTTGATTTCAGGCGGATGTATATTGTCGTAGAAGCAACTGCTGAACCTGATAAAGTCAAGGTAATACTATTAGTGAATCCAGAACCAGATGTAGTTGAGATCTCATATCCAGCAGGTGAGGTAATCGTAATATTATTTGATAAAGCCGCTCCTTCAATGGTAAAACTCTGTTCTGCTGAAGGGGCTCCTGCACAAGCGGTAAATGTGCTCAGGGTTCCGCCAATAAAGATATTGGGGGAATCGTTGTCGACAATCGTCAAAACCGCTGTTGGGTCTAATATCGCTGCGCCAACCGGATCTTGTAAGGTGATGTTGATGGTTTCATTCGCTTCCGAGTCAACATCATTGGCGATTGTAACATTAAAAGTTTTTGTGAGATCGCCAGCCGCAAAAGTTAGCGTACCTGAAGTAGTCGTGTAATCAGTACCTGCCGTAGCAGTTCCATTAGATAGAACATACCCAACAGTTGTCGTAGTAGATGCCGCAGCACTTAAGCGAACGGTTACTGTGGCAGTGCCCGCAGCTTCGTTTATAGAAAGGTCAGCTACGGAGAATTTGGGTTGGGAAGCTAAGTAATCATTTAAATCCCCAAGAACACCAGCCGCATTTGTACTAATATCATCACCATCAGTGAATGTTAACGTTTTTCCGTTAAAAATTAACCCGACGTAGTTGAGATTAGAGATTAATTTAATTGTATTGTCTCGATTAGCTAAAGTGGCAGAGCCGGTAGGTTTAAAGCCCATGGCCAACACATTACTTCCGTCGGTAACTCGTATCTGAATGAAACCTGCAATTGAATGCTCTAAACCTAAAAAGTCGGTAATAAGAATATTACCCGGAATATCATTTCCTTGCGCCGTGAAAATAGTTGAAGAGGAGTTTTGACTAAACTGAACATTGGTCCAACCATAAGTTGTAAAACTTGTTGAATTTAGAACTTTATTACTTCCAACACCACCTATAAATCCATTTGAAAACGAAACGGAAATATTGTTTTGCGAAAAGAGAAGTGGGGATGTCACTAACAAGATTAGTAACGATTTAAATAGAACCTGTACGAACTTCTGAGATACTCGTACGCCGGCTACTCTGAGCGAGTTAGTCATTTTAAATGTATTGGTTGAACAAAGAGTTATAGTAAGTATATGGTAATCGAACAATAAACTAAAATCCAAAGCTCATCTAGTAACAAATGAAATTCAGCAAACAAAAAAAAGAAATTAAAAAATAAGACTGCTACCAAGTCAATATGTAGTTGTCCTGTTTTCAATAAAAAGGACAAATTAAATTTTGGTACATCCTCAACAAAAAAAACCAGGATTTCTCCTGAGGCGCTTATTTATATAATTTTCGGTCTGATTTTAAAAATTGATGCCAAATCAAAAAATATACGCTAGACATTAGACTTCGGACTATTTCCCTTCGGACATATTCCCTCCGGACTATTTCCCTTCGGACTATTTTCCTTCGGACCCCGGACTTTAGACTCCGGACTTTAGACTTGTCTCTTACTTTCCAAACAAATACCGCAATTCAATTTCATGCGACGCATAGGCACGCGGATCAATTGGCGACGAATACATCTCGAATACAGACCTTACTTAACTATTCTTAATAGCTTGGATACCTACGCATACTGCTTAAAAGTCGTGATTTCGATAATTAATTCCTAAGTCAAAGGTAAACCTGACGTGTTAAATAAACTTTATCACCAATCATTTGTTAATAAAATAAATTAATTCAAATGCTTATGTCCAAGCTATTCCTTCATTCCGTACTTTTACACTGTTTTCATAAACCCTATCATGAAAAATAGCTTCATCACGTGCTTACTATTGATAATAACTTCCCACGCTTGGGGACAAAAAATCATTCGCGGGCCCTATTTACAAATGGCAGGGCCAACCACGATGACCGTTCGCTTTCGGACTGACGGCCCCGTGAATGCAGAAGTAGGCATTGGTACAGATGTCAAAACATTCACTCGAACAAAAAAAACAGGGACCGCAAGTACAGAACATACCATTCTGATCGACTCCCTCACAGCGAGCAGAACCTATTATTATCGAGTTAAAACCGGCACAAATACACTAGGCGATTCCACGTACTTCTTTAAAACGGCCCCAGCCGTAGGTTCGTCAGAAAAATTTCGTTTTTGGTCCCTAGGTGACATGTATCCCGGAGTGACGCAGGACCGTGTCTATGAAGCCTTTCAGAAATATAACGGAGCTAACTATACGAATTTTTTATTGACCGTGGGCGACAATACCTACAACGGTGGTTCGGATGGAGGTTTCCAAAGCAACTTCTTTGATGTCTATCAAAAAGGAACATTCTTGCGCCAAAGTCCCCTATTCATGGGCATAGGTAATCACGATTACGACGGCTATGCGCAGATACAAGATAATCCTGAGGTGGGTTATTTTCAAATTTTTAATTTGCCTACGAAAGGAGAATTGGGTGGAGTCCCGTCCGGATCTGAGGCTTACTATTCGTATGATTATGCCAATGTCCACTTCGTTAGTCTTGACTCATATGCTCGGGGCCGCGATGGAAAATTACTAACCGATGCCGGTTCTGAACAAATGGCCTGGCTAATTAAAGACCTACAAACCACCAAGCAACGCTGGAAGATTGTCTATTTCCACCATCCCCCTTACACGAAAGGAACCTATGATTCAGACGTTTGGGAGAACTTAAAACAACCGCGCCTAGTTGTCACTCCTGTATTGGAAAAATATAGCGTTGACCTTGTCTTATCAGGGCATAGCCATGTATATGAACGCTCAAAACCGTTGAAAGGGTTTACGGGTTTGGCGGCGGAGTTTAATCCGGCGGTCAACTGGACCCAGACAAGCTCCGGGAAATACAATTCGACGGCGAACTCTTGTCCCTATATGTACACGAGCAGCCTAGCAACGAACGGCGTTGTGTATGTCGTAAATGGTGTGGGTGGAGCGACGGGAGCGATGCGCCCAAGTGCGCCACATCCGGCGATGGAGACGAGCCAGCCGGGTATCGGGGGATCCATGATTTTTGAAATTGAGAGCGGACGGCTCGATGCCAAATTCCTAACGGAGAATGGGACCATCACGGATCAATTTACCATTTTCAAAGATTTAATCGTGACTGATCCGGCGGCGGTGACTGTGAATTACCAAGGTTTGGTCAATTTAACTGCTCCGTGGCAAGGGGAATATATTTGGAATACGGGAGATAAAACGCGTGTCATCCAGAAGAACCCGATTGAGACCCAAAAATTCACGGTTAAAGACCCGCAGAACTGCTTGCAAACGAATTATCAGGTAAATGTGATGCCGCCTTTGGGTATCGACGAACTTCCAGATGACGCTTTTGAGCACTTGAAAATCTATGATTTCAACGGTCGATTGCTGCGTGATATTCAGACACCTGGGAAATTAAGCCAAGTTAATTTGACTGACCTGCCTAGTGGACGCTACATACTTCAACTTCACACAAACGGTCATGACCAAATTATTAAGTTGGCTCGCTAGTTTCCTCCTTTTCTCCCTCCATACATTCGCCCAAGACACCACGCAACATCGGGTTCCTGGCCGGGTAAATTCCCCGGATCAACTTGCAAAACCGTATGTGATATTAATTTCAGCGGATGGGTTTCGGTCGGATTTTGCGGATAAATATGACGCCGAGTTTTTGAAGTCAAAGCGGTCTTTGGGGGTTTCTGCCCCATCAATGATTCCTTCGTATCCGACTTTGACTTTTCCAAATCACTATACTATTGTGACGGGATTATATCCGGCGCATCATGGGCTTGTGAATAATCGGTATTATGATCCGGCGTCACGGCAAGAATACAGTATGGGGAATAAGAAAATGGTGAGTGAGGGGAAATGGTATGGCGGGACACCGCTGTGGGTTTTGGCAGAAAAGCAGGGTATGCTCGCCGCGAGTAATTTTTGGGTAGCCTCGGAAGCGGACATCCAAGGCGTGCGCCCCAGCTATTATTATGTCTACAATGAGGTCACCCCGATTGCGCAACGTATCCAGTCGGTGAAAGACTGGCTAAGTCTACCCGCTGAAAAACGGCCGCACTTCATCACGTTTTATTTCCCGGAGGTTGATCATGATGCCCATGAATTTGGGCCGGAGGATCCGCGCGTAAAGAAATCGGTACAGTTTGTGGATCAGGCGATTCGTGATTTACAAGCGGCTTTAGATCCGTTGAAATTACCGATCAATTATGTGTTTGTTTCGGACCATGGGATGGTGACGGTTGATTCGAAAAATACGATGGGTTTGCCGGCGGAGATAGATACGGCGGCCTTTCGTGTTCCCTCTGGGGATGCGCTTTTGCAAGTTCATGCCAAAGACCCTTCACGCATCACTTCCACCTATGAAGCCTTGAAAAAAAATCAAAATTTCGATACCTATCTAATGTCGGAAACGCCGGAGCATTGGCATTTCCGCCCAACGGATGATCGTTACAATCGCTTAGGTGCCATCTTGCTCGTGCCGAAGCTTCCACGTGTTTTCAACTTAAGTCGCTACCCAACTAACCAAGGTAAACATGGGTTTGATACACGTTTGCCGGAAATGCAGGCGAGTTTCCAGGCTTGGGGACCTGCGCTCAAAGTGGGGAAGCGGATTCCACCGTTTGAAAATGTGGATATTTATCCGCTTGTGGCGCGCATGTTAGGGCTGGAGTTTGATCCCTCTGCGATCGATGGACATCCAGATACGTGGAAAAAGGTTTTACTTACCTTTGCCAATCCTCCAAGGTTTGGCAAAGGTAGGGGGAAAAAGTGATTTTCCCAGTCTAAAAACTGATAAAAACGAGCTTACAAAATCGGCTTAACAACCTCCACATCCACCGAAATTCCCTTAGCCGAAATAACCTTATACTCCTCCGAAGGGAAATAAATCGTGGTCATGGCAGTTAGCCCGCCATCCGCAAACATTTCCGCAGACGCCACATCGGTAATTACTTGGAAATCGATGGTAGCAGATTGGCTTATTCGAGGGGCATAGTCCCGACTTGAAAACTTCGAGCTAAATGAAAAATCTCCTGACTGCCGACGGTCCACAAAATAACGATTAGTTGATTTTTCGTATCCCATGGTCACCTGCTCGCCTTTGGCATTTGCTAAAACAATGGAAAAATCCTGAACAGCTTGCCCCTTTGCGGAAATGCGCAACAAGGCTGAAGAAGATTTCATTGATTTGCCAGATGCTAATTTTTTCACCGACTCCACGGGCAAATCGATCGGAGTGGACGACACAAAATATTTGCCATTGACAATTCTCAATGCTAAATCCCGAGGTAACGTATTCGCACTTCGCCATGATTTCGTAGGCACAACCGTCGCATAATCCCAGTTTGTCATCCAGCCTAAAAAGACCCTCCGTTTCCCTGTTTCATGGAAAGTTACGCCCGCATAATTATCCCGACCATAATCAATCCAGCGCGTTTCCGCATCCTGTGGCACAAACTGATGCCCATCAAAATCCCCTACAAAATACTGCGTACCCGAACCGCCATTTGGGGCACCCGGATTTATGCTCACTAACAAAACCCATTTTTCCTTACCGTATACCTCCATCGAAAATAAATCCGGACACTCCCAAACTCCGCCATGCGCACCAATGCCAGCGCCAAAATCACTTTCCCGCGTCCAAGTTTTCAAGTCCTTCGATGAATAAAATGTCTCACGGTCCTGCGTAGCCAAAGCCATAATCCACTTATTTCCTGGGGCATACCATGAGACATTCGGATCTCGAAAATCTGCAATACCCGGATTTTTCAAAACAGGATTTCCGGCATATTTAGTCCACGTATATCCATGATCGTTACTAAATGCAATGCTTTGATTTTCGCGATCAACACGTCCCGCTTTTTCCCATTCCATATTGTGCGATGTGAAAATGGCAACAAGAGCATTTTCCCCAAAACCAGTCGTATTTTGGCGATCAACCACAGCCGACCCCGAAAAAATCAATCCAAGCGAATCGGGATACAAAGCGATTGGTTGGTGTTTCCAACGCAACAAATCCGTACTAGTCGCATGTCCCCAATGCATCGGACCCCAAACCGTACTTTTCGGATAATGTTGATAATACAAATGATATGTTCCATTTTCATAAATTAAGCCATTAGGATCGTTCATCCACATACTCAGTGGGGTGAAATGAAGGCGTGGACGGTGTTGTTCTTGGGCGAAAGTAGAAAATGCCAGCAGGCAAAAAAGGACGATTTTTTTCATAAAAAAAGGGTGGCCCATGTGCAATGAGACCACCCAACAAAAGTAAAGAAATTATTACAAGCTTTTCAAGTACTGGATGCTCAAAGGAACATATTCCAATTCTTTGTCACTTTCATCTTCAATGAAGCAATGCTCGATGCCATTTTTCTTGGCTAATTTGATAATGGCTTTCCAATTACCCTGACCCGTTCCCACCGGAACATCATTTTCTGCAGGCGTACCACCAGTCAAATTCCCCACCACGCCTTTGCGCAAATCTTTTACGTGCATTAGTTTCCAACGGTTTGGATATTTCTTCAATAATTTCACCGGCATATCCGCGCCACCGCCATGCATCGTCCAAAGCACATCCATTTCAAAGGAAACATATTCCGGATTTGTATTTTTGATGATGTAATCCATCAAGGTCCCGTCCTCGTAAGCATGAAATTCATAGCCGTGATCGTGGTAGCAAAAAGTAATACCATTCTCCTTAAAAACCTTTCCAGCCGAATTGAAAAGTGCCACCGCTTTTTGCGCGTCTTCCAAAGTGAAGTCGGTGCCTTTGTGCGGAATCCAAGCACACATAACAAATTTCACCCCAAGAATTTTAGCCCGTTCTACGGCCGCTTGCGGATTCGCAAGTTCACTATAATCTACTCCTGTGGATGGGATGCTTATGCCTCGATCAGTACATAATTGCTTGAATTGTTCCGGCGTGTAGCCTTTCGGAGCGCCGCCTTCCAGCTCCTTAATTCCCATGTTTTTAATGATGTCCAATGTTTTCTCTGTTCCATTAGGAAAATGTTTCCGGAAAGTATAGGCCTGAACACCCATTGGATAAGTGTATAATTTTTGTGCCAATGTGGGCAAGCTGACCACGAGGGCCAAGAGTAACATGTTGATTTTCATAGTCGTTGGTTTTTTGTAAAAATGCGTGTTTTTTTTGATATTCAAACCAAGGCCTCCCCTGAATTTTAGTATTTTTGTCGGATGGAAAAACCGTACGTCGCCGACCAGCTTTTCGAAAAATGCACTTCGCTTGCCTATGCGGAATATGAACATTGCACCTTTCGTTCGTGCAATCTTGAGGGTGCTGATTTAAAGAATTTTCAGTTTGTGGATTGTCGGTTTGAGGACTGTAATCTATCACTGATTAAGTTAGGCGGTGCTTCGTTACAGCAGGTAGTATTTGAGGGATGTAAAATGCAAGGGCTTCATTTTGAGGCTTGCAACCCGTTTTTATTAGAATACCAATTCACGCAATGTGTCCTAAATTTATCCTCTTTTTATCAAACTAAGAGTAAAAAAACAAGTTTCCAGGACTGCGTATTACATGAAGTTGACTTTACCGAAGCCGATTTTTCAGAGGCGAAATTTGACGCATGTGATTTGGCTGGGGCTTTGTTTGATCGGACGGTATTGGAGAAGGCCGACTTCCGTTCGGCGGTTAATTACACCATTTCCCCGGCATTGAATCGATTGAAAAAAGCCAAATTTTCTTCGGATGGCTTAGCAGGTCTGCTTAGCGACATCGGAATCGAAATCAGTTAGTTGATAAATTTTTTAAGAGGTATTTGAAATTGTTTTTTTCCCTTTAGCTTTGTCAAACCTCAAAGGATTGACAAAGCTTATGTCGTTCTAAACCTATGAAAAAACTAATCTTATTCTGCCTTTTAGGCATGATCGCGCCTTGGGCGCAAGCTCAGCAGATTGAACAATCTGCATTTATCTACGAAAGTGCCCCGTTTCCTTCGTGTCATGCGTCTACTTTGGTGGAAACACCAGCTGGGATTGCCGCTGCTTGGTTTGGGGGAACCCATGAAAAACATCCGGATGTGGGCATTTGGTTTAGCTTTTTCCGCAACGGGTCCTGGACTACGCCGGTAGAAGTTGCCAATGGTGTCCAAGATACTGGTAAACGCTATCCAACTTGGAACCCTGTTTTGTTCCAAATGCCTGGCAAAGAACTCATTTTATTTTACAAAGAAGGACCTGCTCCGGACACATGGTGGGGTATGTTAAAGCGTTCCATCGATGGCGGAAAAAGCTGGTCGGCAGCGGAGCGACTACCAAAAGACATCTACGGACCTATTAAAAATAAGCCCGAATTAATGGCAGATGGCACCTTATTGTGTCCTTCGAGTTCGGAAGATCATGGCTGGCGACTGCACATGGAGTTTACAAAAGACGGGGGGAAAACATGGTCGCGTACGGACGCGTTGAATGATGGGGTGACAACATCCGCGATCCAGCCAAGTATTCTGAAATTACCAAACGGAAAACTACAGCAGGTTTGTCGGTCCAAAAACGGCTTCGTTCTACAATCCACTTCAGATGACAATGGGAAAAGTTGGACAGCTTTAACGCCCACCAACATGCTCAATCCAAACTCGGGTACTGATGCTGTGACATTGCGGGATGGCAGGCACATCATTATTTACAACAAGACAAAAAAGGGACGCAGCCCATTAAACGTCGCCATTTCGGCTGATGGCCAAACCTGGAATGACGTTGCCATTTTAGAAAATGAGCCGGGTGGCGAATTCTCCTACCCAGCCGTTATCCAAGCTTCAGATGGAAAAGTTCACATTACATATACATGGAAACGGAAGAAAATCAAACACGTTATCATGACCCTTTAATATGTCAAATCTGGACCTAGCCATTATCGGAATTTACCTCCTCAGCATGATTGGGGTGGGGGTTTACTTCTCTCGGAAAAATAAAAGTTCGGAACAATTTACAACGGCATCTGGGAAAATTCCTGGCTGGGCGCTTGGATTAAGCTTTTATGCCACATTTTTGAGTGCGATTACCTTCTTGGGGGATCCGGGAAAGTCATTTGGAAGCAATTGGAATCCCTTCGTTTTTAGTCTTTCTATTCCTTTTGCGGCACTTGTAGCCACTAAACTTTTCGTTCCTTTTTACCGAAATGGAGAAGCGATCAGCGCCTATTCACACTTGGAAGAGCGCTTTGGGGCTTGGGCGCGTACGTATGCCATGGTTTGTTTTATTATGACCCAATTGGCCCGAATGGGGACTATTTTTTACGGATTAGCGCTGACGATTAATGCGTTGACGGGTATTCAAATGGAGGGAATTATTCTTGTTTCTGGCTTTGTGATCATCTGTTACACGGTATTGGGGGGAATGGAGGCTGTCATTTGGACGGAGGTAATTCAGGCTATTTTAAAAACATTGGGGGCGCTTTTGATTCTAGTCATCATTACGAGTCAAATCGGCTTTTCCGATGTACTTACAATTGGGCAGCGTGATGCCAAATTTAGTTTAGGTAGCTTTTCCCCAGATTTGACCACGAGTTCATTTTGGGTCATTTTGAGTTATGGGTTTTTTATTAATTTAACCAATTTTGGGATTGACCAAAACTACATTCAACGGTACCATACGGCAAAAAATACACAGGATGCCGCCAAAAGTATTTGGCTTTGCGTGCTTTATTACTTACCTGTTTCCTTTTTATTTTTCTTTATAGGAACGGCCCTTTATGCCTATTATGACTTAAATCCAACCCTTATTTTAGAGTTAAAAAAGCAGGTCGCTTTGGAAAGAAACATGGGCGTAGAGGCGTTGAAGGCCACTGATTATGCGGATCAGGTATTGCCTTTCTTCATGAAAACACAAATTCCCAAAGGTCTGCTTGGTCTTTTGCTAGCTGCGCTTTTATCGGCAGGAATGAGCACGATGAGCTCGGGCATGAATAGTTCGGCCACGGTGTTTTTGAAAGACATTTACTTACGGTATGTACAGCCCGATTTGGCGCCACAAAAACAATTGCGTGTATTACTTATTTCCACGGTGGTCATGGGCTGTTTAGGGATTGTATTTGGTATTTGCATGATTGGAGTAAAAAGCCTGTTAGACGTTTGGTGGAAACTATCGGGCATATTCGCAGGAGGCATGTTGGGTATATTTTTACTTGGTTTTTTAGCGAAACATGTATCGAACATGGCGGCAAAAATCGCGGCGATCGGCGGTGTTGTCGTGATCGCTTGGATGTCGTTTAAGGATTTGTTGCCTGCCAACTACCAAAGTCCGCTTGACGCCAAATTAACTGTAGTTGTAGGGACATTAACGATTGTAGGACTGGGACTTTTTGCACAATTTTTCATGAAAAAAAGATGAGAATACCGAATGGATTTATACCCGTAATGTTAACGCCATTTACCCCTGAGATGGCATTAGATATGCCTGGATTACGCCTATTAACTGAATTTTACCTTGAGCAAGGCGCGGTGGGGCTTTTTGCAAATTGCTTATCGAGTGAGATGTATGAACTAAGTTCAGCAGAACGCTTGTTGGTGATCGACACTGTTGTCAAGCAAGTGGCAGGCCGCGTACCCGTTGTCGCGACGGGAACTTTAGGCGGCAGTATCGAGGAAATGGCTGATTTTTCAAAGCAAGTATATGCGCTTGGGGTTGATGCCGTGATCATTTTAAATAATCAGTTTGCGTCTGCTGAGGAGTCAGATACGGAATTTTTGGCGCGCGTCCATGCCTGGTTAGACTTAACTCCGGGCATTCCGTTTGGTATGTATGAATGTCCTGTTCCCTATAAACGATTGATAAGTTTACCGGTTTTGGAGGATTTATTGTTGACCGGCCGACTATGCTATCACAAGGATACGTCGCTTTCACTCACCGATGTTCAAGCGAAAATTAATGCGGGGAAAGGGCATGTTTTTGGGGTATATGACGCGTACATTGAACATGCGATAGCCTCGTTACAGGCAGGTTCAATGGGGCTTTCTTGCATTCAGGGCAACTATTTCCCAGATCTCATTGTTGAATTGTGTCGGACACCTGAGCAGGGACAACACATTCAAAAATTTATGTGTAAACATATGCAGCTGATGCATGATGTGTATCCTACAAGTGCGAAATATGTATTGGCGAAAATGGGATTTCCAATCGGATTAGAAACTCGTAGAGATGTGGGGAAATTAACCCCAGAATTATGCGTGGCATTAGATAAATTAATTGAAGAACGCAAAAATCTATTGGATTGATAGACTTTTATTTTTACTTTAAACCGATATTTAGTTTGTTGATGAAGTATAGTTCAAAAAACGCTGTCTGAAATTCGGATAGCGTTTTTATTTTTTCAGTAGGTCTCGAGCGATTTTCAGGTGATGTTCTGTGTGAATCACCAAAAACTGGATGGTTTTCCTTTGATTTAAATCACCAAACATGGGGTGTGAGAAAAACTGATTTTTCTCTACGCTCATCAGGTTAATTATCGCAATACTTGCTCGTTCAAGCGCTTCCTTTAAATCCATGTCTTGCGCTGGTTCAACGACTTTGGGGGCTTTCACTTTCCCGCGAGGAATGCGCTTTGTTAAAAATATGACCCATTTAATAAATGTTTGCTTTGGTCGGTAAAGTGCAGGATCTGATATCGCAACGGCGGAAATGACTTGATTGATCACTAAGATATTGTGAGCAAGATGCCAGCCGACGGAGCCATTCGAAACAGCCAAATTTTCTACATGGGCATCTGGAATCATGGATTCCATTTCAGCGAGTTGTTGGGCGAGTTGTTGGATCATAAGCGCATTTGAAGAAATAAACCGTGATTTGATTTTTCGGATTTTAGTGGGCCATAAGCATCGAAGTTGGAGCCTAGGCCAACAGTATATTTATCAAACGTTAGGCCAGCGCGAAGCGTGACGCCACTACGCGCGTGAACTCCACGTTCAATGTCGCGAACAAATAACCCTTGAAGACGCGTATAAAAGCGTAGTTTATCGGATAATTTGGGTTTGAATTCGGCAAGAGCAACCGTTTCAATGGCTGGTCCAGGTTTAAAATTATAGGTGGGGAAAATGACAATTAAATAATCCGGACTGGCCTTCAGAAACTGAAAGCCGACGGTTGGCACAAGCCCTAATTTATAATGCCATTGTAATCCTGATGCGGCAGAAAACCCTTTTCCGAGGCCGTAGGTGATCGAATTGTTAATTACCATCTCCGTTTCGGACGGCGTATTTTGATAGTCGGCCGCTCCCACCGTCACATTGAAAAAATTGAATTTCCCGGCCGCGTCGATAGGCCGATTGATGATAATGAGTAGGTTGGCGCGGTTATTGCCGGCCATCACTTCAACTGGCAAAGGGGCCTTTTGGCCTAAAGCAGGATATAACAAGCAGGTGCAAGCAATTAATATTAAGAAATTTTTCATGGCCACAAAAATACAAAAAGGTTAATTGACAATTCTCTTTTGCGACCAAAATGCAAAAATCGCCGCTGTAATAAACATGATAAGGCTATACATGACGGCGGGAATGGTCATGGTTCCATTGTGCAAAATGCTGAGTGCGATGTAAATCGCGAGTGAGCCGTTGTGAATTCCCACTTCCATGGAGATGGCGACGGCTTGTTTTGGTGGGAGCTTGAAAAGGCGTGGGATACCGTAGCCGATTCCAAGACAGCCTAGGTTAAAGAGTAGTGCGGCACCTCCAACAATCCCAAAATCTTCCCATAAATGATCAATTTCTTTGAGGCCAGCTAAGATAATAAGGAGCGCCAAAAACGCTCCAGAAGCCATTTTTACATACTTTTCAGCTTGCAGTGCCTTTGCTGGGAAATAGAATTTTAGGATCATTCCAATCGCAATAGGAGTCACGATGAGAATAAAAACTTCAAGTAATTTTTGGAATTGCAGAGGTACGTAAGTGTCAGCTTGCATGAAATAGGCCATCGAAAAATTGACGATTACCCCGATGGAAATGATGGATAAAAGACTATTGAGTGCGGTAAGTGAGACGTTTAGTGCCACGTCGCCATTAGCCATGTGGCTATAAAGATTCGCGGATGGCCCACCGGGTGCAGCGGCTAACAGCATGAGACCTACGGCGAGTTCAGGGGGAAGGTTTGTTATAAGGGCAATGCCAAAACAGAACGCAGGTAGGATGATCATTTGGGTAATTAGGCCAACGATCATCGCTTTGGGATAATTAAAAATCCGTTTAAAATCGGCTAAAGTCAGCGACAGACCTAGGCCAACCATAATAATAGCGATAGCTAGGGGTAAAAGGACAAGGGATAGAAAACTTGCTTGCATGCGGAAAATTTTGAACCTTGCTGGAAAATAAGTTAAAATTTGATTGCTATCCTAAAATTCGTGGCGCGTCTTGCTTTGTGGATTTTCTGTCCGCGGGTTCGGATTGAGGGTGCGGAGTTGATGGCGGCGCGGGGACCTCTGCTGATCGTAGCTAATCATCCTGATTCGTTTCTAGATGCTGTGATTTTAGGTGCATATTATCCGCGGAAGCTTCATTTTCTGGCCCGCGGGGATGTGTTTCGAAAACCGTTATTTGGATTTTTATTACGGTCGATGGGGATGATTCCGATTCATCGGGCTCGTGAGGGCCGCGAGCATTTACATTTAAATGAAGGTACGTTTCAGGAATCGGTCGAAGTGCTTAGTCGGGGAGATGGGCTGTTGATTTTTATCGAAGGGATCTGTTTATTAACCCATGAAATCCAACCCTTCAAAAAAGGAGCTACTCGTATATTGGAGTCGGCTCAAGCCACGGGCATTCAGCCCATGGTGCATGTGGTGGGATTGGGATATTCGAATTTTAGGTCATTTGGAAAAGTGATTCATGTGGCGATTGAGTCTTTTTCGGAGGAAGCGATTTTTGATCATGCGCGGCATCGGTTGGATTTTAATGCGGCCGTGCGGGAGCAAATGGTTCGTTTGGTTCGCGTGCCTGATGAGGTAGTGGTACTTCGAAAAGGGCTGTTTTACTACCTAAACCTACCTTTATTTCGTTTGGTCAGTAATTATGTTTGGAGTCGTACGGCGGGTACCGTTTTTTATGATTCGGTGCTATTCGGGGTTTTGTTGGTTACGTATCCCATATATTTGGTTGCGCTTTCAGCTCTTTTTCATGGGCTATTTTCCATCCCGATAGTCATGACTATGCTGGCACTTCCGGTGGGGTTTCGTTTGACTGGGATTAGAGTGGTTAAAAAATAATCAATAAACGCATGAAATAGGTTTGCGTATAGAGCACATTCCCCCTTACCTTTGCCAAACCTTGGAGGATTGGCAAAGGTAGGAAAAGATGGGTTCGTTGAAATGCGAAAATTAGCTAATTTTGACATTGAATAATTGAACAACATGACTAAAAAGTATGATTTCCTGATTGTGGGCGCTGGATTTTTTGGCAGTATTTGTGCCCGCGAATTAACGAATCAAGGATATTCATGTTTGGTCATCGAGAAGCGCGAACACATTGGCGGTAATTGCTACACCGAAAAACGGGACGACATTAACTTACATGTATATGGTGCGCATATTTTCCACACGTCAAATGAGCGCGTTTGGAAATGGATTAATCAATACGCGACTTTTAATCATTACACGAATCGGCCAATTGCGAATTACAAAGGGGAATTATTTGCCTTGCCGTTTAACATGTGGACGTTTAACCAACTTTGGCAAGTAAACACGCCGGAAGAGGCCCAAAAAATCATCGCCGAACAAGGAAAAGATATTGTAGATCCACAGAATTTAGAAGAACAAGCCATCAAATTAGTAGGTAAAGACATCTACGAAAAATTGATCAAAGGCTATACAGCCAAACAATGGATAAAGGATCCAAAAGAACTTCCAAAAGAGATCATAAAACGTCTTCCTGTTCGTTTTACCTTTGACACAAACTATTTCAACGATCGATTTCAGGGAATTCCAGAAGGTGGATATACGCAGATCTTTGAGAAATTACTAGATGGAATTGAGGTGCGCTTGAATGTGGATTATTTAGCGGATAAGGAAGCATTTAACACACTGGCAAATAAAGTAATTTATACAGGCCCAATTGATTCATATTTCGACTATCAGCACGGGGAATTAGAGTACAAGACCACGCGTTTTGATCATGTTAAAAAGGAATATCCCAATCACCAAGGTGTTGCGGTTATGAATTATACAGATGCCGAGGTTCCATATACACGCATTATTGAGCACAAACATTTTGAGTTTAATGAGACTGAAAAAACCTGGATTAGTTACGAATATCCAGAGCCGTATCAAGCGGGAAAAACGGAGCCGTACTATCCGGTGAATGATGCCGTAAACAATGAGTTATTTAGTAAATATCAAGCATTAGCCGCTGCAGAATCGCAGGTGTATTTCGGTGGGAGACTTGGTGAATATAAGTATTACGATATGCACCAAATCATCGAGCGTGCATTAACGATGGTGGAGACTTTTACCCCTTAGTTTTCACTACCTTTGCCAATCCTCCAAGGTTTGGCAAAGGTAAGGGGGAAAGCCTACCCAAGCAAGGCCTTCATTTTTTTGCGAATGAAATTCGTGGCAAATTCAGGGGCGATTCGGCATAAAATATCCATGAATTTCGAGTCAGACCCCACAAAAACATGAAACTGATTATTTTCCATACCCGCTAAAATAATCCGTGCGGCATCCGTTGCAGGCAAGGCCACCATCGCTGAGGAACCCGGAGAAGAAGGACCCTCAACCCCAGAATTACCCGTAATATTCGTCGCAATCGCACCAGGAAAGACAACCGTAACCCGAACGGAAGTCTCTTTCAGTTCCGCATATAATCCTTCTGAAAATAACTTGATAGCGGCTTTGGAGGCACCGTAGATGCTTTGGCCGGGAACGGGCAGAAAACCACCCATACTAGAAATATTTACGATATGCGCCTCAGGGCGAACTAATAAATGTGGTAGAAATGCCTTTACCACCGCCACACTCCCATAAAAGTTAACATCCATCAGGCGCTCAATCGCGTCAAAACTTAACTCATTCACCCGCACAAAAGGCTGAATGATCCCGGCATTATTGATAATTCCATCCACATGCCCAAAATGAGCAATCACCTGATCTGGTAAAGCAAGCACAGCAGCTCGATTGCTAATGTCCGCTTCCAGCGTTAAAAAATTAGCGTCATCCGCCGAACAAATTTGTTTTGTCTCCAGCAGCTGAGGCAAGTGTATGTCCAATGCAGCAACTTTAGCCCCTTTGGCGATGAGCTGGTGCGCCATTTCGCGCCCCAGCCCACTGCCTGCTCCTGTGAGCAAAAATACTTTTCCGGCGATTTGCATTATTCTTTCACGCGCATCCCCTTCGCCTCAAACATACCCATCAAAGAGCCTTTCAAGTTGTCAGAATCAACTTTCGTCAACTCTAAATTCACATCGTACCCTTGAATTGTGAAATAAACAACAACTTTATCCTTGTCATCTTCCACTTTCGCAATTTGAATAGGCTCTGCTGCAGTATCACCAACAATCTTTAAGACACCCGTTAACGCGCCATCTTTACGAACCAAATCCGCGGAAAAAGTAGCATCACCATTTGGGGTGCCTAAAACTAGAAACTTCCATTTCCCAGCGAAAAAATCAGTTGGATCTGGAAGCTTAGCAAACGATGTTGCAGAACACAATGACATTAAAACAAACACAAACGCAACTAACTTTTTCATTTCATTAAAATTTAAGGGTTTATACTAAAAGCAAATATAGAAACATTATTAATATTGTCTAATCTTGATACAATATGAATTGGCCAAAAAGGACTTCATGCTTGAGCTTTGGCAAACCTGACAGGTTTGCCAAAGCTAAGGAGAAAAAAGATCCTTTGAACCTAAAAAACTGATAAATACCCAATCAAATTTATCCATCCACTTTAAAGCAAGTACGCATATTCCCAAACATTGGGCGTACCTTTGCGCTTTCAAAAATTCCCCCCAACATGCTTACTTCTGCGAACCGCACGAAAATTATCTTAATACTTGGCATACTTTCGGCGATCGGGCCATTGTCCATCGACATGTATTTACCTGCTTTCAAAAATATTGCACACGCCTTAAACTGTTCACAAGAGGAAATGGGCTACACCCTTTCCAGTTTCTTTTTTGGAATTTGTATGGGCCAATTAATTAGTGGCCCCTTACTGGACCATTTTGGCCGAAAAAATGTCTTATACATCGGGCTTTCAATCTACGTAGTAAGCTCCATTGCCTGTGCATTTGCCCCCTCTGTGGAAGCATTAACCATCTTTCGCTTATTTCAAGCCTTGGGCGGTAGCGTGGGAATGGTTGCCCCAAACGCCGTCATTCGGGAAACCTTTGAGGAAAAAGAACGACCAAAAATCATGTCTTTCATGATCTTAATTTTAGGGGTTTCGCCCATTCTTGCTCCCTCACTTGGAAGTTTATTATTGACATTAGCCAGCTGGAAAGCTATTTTTCTTGTTTTGGCAGGAATCCTATTAGTCATCATATTCTTAATCAAGTCATGGCTTCCAGAGAAAATTAATCACGAGAAAAAAGGGGCATTCAAAATAACGACCATTGCCAAAGCATATCGCGCACTTTTTAAAGAAAAAGAATACCTGATTTTCGCTTTTACCGGCGCAATTGGCGCAGGAAGTATTTTTACTTATGTTGGAGGGGCGCCGTTGACATTTTTAAACTACTATGGAGTCAGTGAATCGAAGTTTGGATTATTATTTGCGATTGTGGCATCGGGGATTATTTCGGCGAGCCAACTGAACCGCGTAGTTCTTAAAAAGTACACAAGTTTACAGGTGTTACGCGTTACATTGCCTACGCAATTGGCCTTGGGACTCTTATTGTCGATTTTAGCCAAATTCGAATTGCTGAACTTGGAGCTCAACATATTCCTATTGTTTTTAATTATGGGTTGCCAAGGATTCAATTTTCCAAACGTAGCCACATTGGCATTACGCCCATTTCACCGGGGTGCAGGTACGGCATCAGCTATGCTAGGATCCATTCAAATGGCCTGGGGAGCGGTGTGCTCGGTAGTCGTTGGGTTGTTATTTGACGGGACACCTTTCACCATGTCAATCATCATTTTTAGCTGCGCAGTTATAGCGAATACCATCCTGTTTGGCCTAGGAAATAAAATCATTTTGACACCAAATACACATGCGTGAAAACCAGCGATGTAACTACCCTCAAATTTAACTCAAAATGGTCCAAAAACATATAAGGATTATAAAAAAAATTTATGATTCATAAGTAGCTATATAACGTCTATTACGTAAAGTATTTTTAATTTTGTACTTCAACAATTAAAAAATGGCACCATCCAATCCGTTAAAACGAATTGCCCAACTTGTCAAATTGCATAAAAAAGAAGTCGTTTCTATCTACCTCTTCTCCATGCTCAGTGGTCTAATCAATTTAAGTTTACCCTTGGGCGTTCAAACGATCATTGGTTTAGTGATGGGTGCGACGATGGTCAGCTCCATTTATGTACTTATTTTCCTCGTTGTCTTGGGCGTATTTTTGGTAGGTATTTTACAAATCAACCAGATGAAAATCATTGAGACGATTCAGCAGCGCGTCTTCACAAGTTATGCCTACACATTTGCTGACACGATACCTCGCATGGACTTAAAGAAAATGGACCACTATTTCATACCCGAAAAAGTGAACCGATTTTTCGATACGGTAAATATCCAAAAAGGATTTGCCAAGTTACTTCTCGACATACCTATTGCCACTGTTCAAATCGTATTCGGAATTTTACTTCTTTCCCTATACCACCCGCTCTTCATTTTATTAGGTATTTTCCTTATTACACTTCTCCTTCTTATTTTTAATTTTAGTAGTAATAAAGGGATTTCAACTAGTATTGAAGAATCAAATTACAAATACGAGGTAGTTGGCTTTTTTAACGAAATGGGCCGTACGTTAAAATCATTTAAATTTAGTCAAGGAACTCATCTGAACTTGGAAAAAACAAACGTTCACACCCGAGGATATTTGAACGCACGTACGCAACATTTTCACGTGCTATTATTTCAATACAAAACATTGATTTTTTTCAAAGTAAGTTTGACACTTCTGATGTTAACGTTGGGGACATTTTTATTGGTCGAACAACAGTTAAACATTGGGGAATTTATTGCCGCTGAAATCGTCATCTTAATCGTGATTGGGGCTGTCGAAAAACTAATTACTAGTTTAGATAGTGCATACGACGTGATCACCGGACTAGAAAAAATTGCTAGCGTAACCGAAAGCCCCTTGGAGCAATCCGGAACGATGGAACTGGGCGTCGACAAAGGATTAGATGTGCAGTTGGCCGACTTCTCTTTTTCATTTGACTCAAGTAAAAAAATACTTGATTCCATAACACTTCGATTTACGCCAGGCCAAAAAGTAAGTATTTTTGGCCCTGAAGGTTCCGGCAAATCCATGCTACTCCGCATATTGACTGGAAATTACCAAGATTTTGAAGGCAGCTTTCAAATCAATCACTTCCCCATACAAAATTACTCCTTACAAAGCCTTCGCAAATACACAGGTATTTTACTTCACGGACAGGAAATATTCGGTGGGAGTCTGTGGGAAAATATTAGCTTAGGGAAAAAGGAAATTACAAGTGAAGTGATTCTCCAAAAAGCAAATGAACTTGGATTTGATGATTTATTAACTCATTTTCCTTTGGGTTTCAACACACTCATGGAGCCCATCGGGAAGAAAACGCCACAAACCATTATTCGCAAAATTCTCTTACTTCGTGCACTTTGCGGAAATAAAAAACTACTACTACTAGAAGAGCCTTGGGCAGGTTTAGAGCCAAGCAACAAAGAGATAATTAAAAAATACCTTTTGAATTTACCTGCTGATACGACCGTGATTGTCGTTTCAGATGATGCCGATTTTAATAAATTGACAGACCAACAAATTAACATGACCCATGGAAAAGTTTAACTCGTTTGACCACATCTACCAAGAAGAGAAAGGCACGGCAGTTAAACCTTGGTTATACACCTTGCTTTTTCTTAGTCTTGCGCTTATATTTTTACCTTGGACTCAGAACATTCGTAGCAGAGGAAATATTACAAGCCTTTTTCAAGAACAAAAACCTCAAAAAATTTATAGCCCAATCGCCGGGAAAATTTCTAGGTGGTGGGTCAAAGAGGGGGACACTGTTCGGGCTGGAGATACCCTTGCCAAAATCACGGAGATTAAGGGCGAGTACCTTGACCCTAATTTGATTGCACGTACACAAGACCAATTGAATGCCAAAGTGGGATCCCTCAGCTACTATGAACAAAAGATTTTAGCCACCGATGCCCAGATTAAAAACCTGAAACGTTCATTGACCCTGAAACAAGAGCAGGTAGGAAACAAAATAAAGCAGCTCCAACAAAAAATTACGGGAGAGCGGGCCGAATTAGAGGCGGCTAAAAATGACTATGCTTTAGCCAAAGACCAATTTGACCGAAACCAGAAAATGTACCGGGAAGGCTTGATTTCGCAGACGCAATTCCAACAAAGAAATGTGGCCATGCAAAATGCCCTGGCGAAAAATACAACGGCGGAGAATAAGGTAAATCAAACCTTGCAAGATATAGCAAACGCACAAATTGAGTTAGGGGGTATTGACCAAGAATACCGCGAAAAAATCAATAAGGCAGAGAGCGAACGGTTTCAAAGTTTAGGACAGGTGGAAACCAACAAAGGAGATGTGGCCAAACTAAAGAATTTGGTAACCAATTATACCATTCGAAATGGCATGTATTTCATCATCGCACCGCAAGCCGGTCAGATTATACAGGCAACAAAATTCGGACTTGGTGAAATTATTAAAGAAGGAGAAGACCTATTGACGATTGTTCCAAACGTTAATAATGTTGCGGCGGAAATTTTCGTCCGTCCCGTAGATTTACCCCTCATCGTACGCGGGGAAGAAGTCCGTTTAATTTTCGATGGTTATCCCGTAATTTTATTTGCTGGAGGCTGGCCTAATCAAAGCTTTGGAACCTTCCCCGGCAGAATTCGCGCAGTGGAAAATACCATCAATGAGCAAGGACTGTTTCGCGTCATTGTGGAAGAGGACCCGCAAGGAAAAAGATGGCCCAAGCAACTTCGAATCGGTGCGGGCGCTCAAGGAATTGCCCTACTAAACGACGTGCCTGTTTGGTATGAATTGTGGCGAAATATTAATGGATTCCCTGCCGATTACTACCGTGGCAAAACAGCAAAAAAGGAAAAGAATGAAAAATAAAGTCTTGCTTTTTCTGCTGGTTTTCAACGTCAGTTTTGGCCAACAAAAAACGCTGAGCTCGACGGATTATTGGCAAATTGTTCAAAATTTCCACCCCATTGTCAAGCAAACTTTGATTGAAATTAAACAATCGAATGCCTCGCTGACGATTGCACGTGGCGCTTTTGACCCTATATTGGAACATTACAGCACACAAAAAACGTTGGATGGCAAAAATTACATTGAATATCACGCGCCATCCCTAAGTATCCCTACCTGGTACGGCATCGAGTTCAATGCAGGTATAGAAAATATCAGAGGTTCGCGGCTTGATGAAAGCCAAACTATGGGCCAGACGAGTTACCTCGGTGTTCAAATTCCGTTAGCTAAAAACCTGCTCATGGATAAGCGACGAGCTGTACTTCAGCAGGCTAAAATTATGCAAAAAATGGCAATTCAAGATCAGCGTAGCGAACTGAACAAATTACTGTTAGATGCCATGGAAAGTTACATCTCTTGGGTGAGGAACTACCAAGCTTTTCTATTAGTAAAGGCTAATTACCAAAATGCAATCAATCGATTGGAGTTCGTAAAAAAGAGTGTCGAATTTGGAGATAGACCCGCAATTGATACCCTAGAGGCGCTAACACAAAAACAGACTTTTGAAAATATGTTGACCACAAAGGTCTTAGAAGTTGCCAATGCCCGCATCGGCCTGTCTGCTTACCTTTGGAATGCAAATAATAATCCCGTTGACCTAGCCGAAGATGTAATCCCAACACCAAACGATGAAGTTCGCTTACTTACCAATGCCGACCTTAATCTGCAAAGTCTCATTGAAAAAGCCATGCAAAATCACCCGGAACTTAATAATTACCGAAATAAATTAGATGTATTGGGGATTGAAAAAAGGTTAAAATTTCAAAGCTTATTGCCTAAACTAGACCTAAGCTATAACCATTTGTCACGAGGTGGCCCATCACTTTTGGGAGCTGCCTTCTTAGAGAATAATTATAAATACGGCGTTAAGTTTGAAATCCCCCTTCGGCTTTCCGAAGGTCGCGGTGCGTATCAAGCGGCCAAGTTAAAACTCGAAAATGAGCAACTTAATTTGAATCAAAAACAGGTTCAAGTTGAGATCAAAATCCGAAATTACTTCAATGAATTCGAAGCCTTACAAAAACAAATTAGAACACAGGAATCTGCTTACAAAAATTTTCAATCGCTTGTAAAGGCTGAGGAACTACGATTTGATAATGGAGAGTCTTCGTTGTTTTTAATCAATAGTCGGGAAATGAAATCCCTAGAAGCAGCAGAAAAGTTGGTGGACCTAAAAGCCTACCTACAAAAAACCACCTTTGCCATGCAGGCGAGTGCGGGTATCTTATATGAAAACTAGATTTTTCGGTTTTTGACCTGATCAAAAGCCGCATCATAGTCAGTTCGTATCGTTCCCATCACACGGTCCCAAAACAAGGTATATAAACCGTAATTCCCCTTAAAATATTTGTGGTGCTGATTGTGTGCCACGGCTGTATTTACCCACCGACCGATCTGCGTTGTATTAAATCCTTTGGGATATAATTCCCAACCCATGTGTCCATAAATATTGTAGATAATGGAAAAAAGGAAAAAGATTGGCACATGTGTAACATGCATGGGTAAGGTGAAATAAAACAAAATGATAATCCCATTTTCCAGAATCGCTTCCAAAGGGTGAAAGGCATACGCCGCCCACGGCGAGGGATTCGTAGATTTATGATGCACTAAATGAAACCATTTGAATAATACAGGATGGTGCATCATTCGATGAATCCAATAAAAATAGGTGTCATGTATCACAAACATGATTGGGAAAGCGAGTAGATAATAAGCCAATCCGTATTCAGCAATTTCTCGGTAAATCGTGGTATAAGGCCTTACGGAAGGATTGAAAACGATCGCTGTCACAATCAAAGAAAAAATGATCATACTCGAGAGCGAGTATATCATTTCGCGGAGATAATCTGTGTTTTTAGGAAAAGAGACTTGAATTTTTTTGGCTGCTATTCGATTTCGCAAGAAAAAATAACATAGGATAAATATGATGCCTGCCAGAATAAAATAGCGACTGCCTACATTACGAAGGATTTCAAGAAATTTATCGGTGGAAAAATTCATCGTGCAATATTACAAGAAATTTTTCCTTTTTAGAAATATCCAATTGTTCCGCATTAGATTTAAAACAATTCATAAAAAAAGGGCGCCTTCACAGGCGCCCTTCCATTACTTTAATTTCATATTGACAGGGTCCCACTGGATAATCTTCTTGCTGAAATAACTTTCATTACAAGCCAAAGCAGGCGCGGCCGCTCTAAATCCAAAGGTCGCGTCTTCCACCACTTGCTTACCCGTACGAATCGCATCAAAGAAGTTTGTGAAGTGATCCACATGTTCATCGTAACCCGCTGGCGCTTTGAAAATCACATCTTCTTTGATCGGGCGCTTGCGTTGAGACTCCGACCATTTGGCATTGTATTCCTTCGTCATCTCCTCCTGCATACTTTTCGGGAACGTAAATACCGAATCATATCCGCCAAAACCTGGCGCCTCTGGCATGATGCTATGAGTCACAGTTATCGTATTTCCCTTCACGTTCATCACTCCTTCTGAGCCGATCAAACGAGTCACCTCTTGACCACCCGTTCCGCTGACAAAGTTCACCTGCAAGGTCAATTGGAAGGCAGGGTGTTGAGGAGTATCCGGATATTGCATAACACCCGACATTACATCTGGTAAATTGCGCCCATCTTTCCAATAGCTAAATTGACCCGTAGAGAAGATGGTTTCTGGACCATTTGAGTTCGTCATGAAGTGGGTTCCACTCAATAAGTGAATAAATAAATCACCTGCAACACCAGTTCCTACTTCTTTAAATGCACGCCACCAGAAGAATTTCTTCGCGTCAAATTCCATTTTGGCCGTTGCTTCGATGAAACGATTCCAATCACACGTAGATGCATCTGCATCTTTTGGAATGGTATATTCCCACGCACCGATGGAGCTTTGGCGATCGTATACGGCGTTAACCATGTTGAGCTTTCCGATTTCGCCTTTGGCCAACATCTCCTTCGCTTTTGCTAAGCCTAAGCTGCTAACGCGCTGGGAGCCTACTTGTAATACCTTATTGTATTTCTTTTGCGCATCGATCACGCGTTGTCCTTCGCTGATTTTGTAGACCATCGGCTTCTCTATATACACATGTTTTCCTTTAGCTAAGGCATCGATGGTGATGCGTGCATGCCAAACGTCATGCGTCGCAATAATGACCGCGTCGATATCCGAACGGTCTAACAACTCTTTATAGTTACGGGTGGTATATAAATCTTTGCCGTAAAGTTCTTTGGCATTTTCGATACGACCCGTGTATAAATCACAAATTCCGGCTAATTCTACGCCTGGAACTTTTAGGGCAGATGCTAAATCGAAATGGCCTTGTACGCCAAAACCGATAACGCCCAGGCGGATTTTATCACCAATGGATATAGGTTTTTCGTAACGTAAAATTCGTTCTTCAGCTTTTTGCTGTGCTGCGAATGATTGTAAAGGTGCCGCGGCGGCTACCATACTTGTTGCACCGATTTGCTGCAGGAATCTTCTGCGTGATGCGGAACTGTTATCTTTCATAAATAGGTTATTTTTTCGAGTGCTAATTTACAAATCTTCTAATGCGTAACGCACATAGGCGAACTTTTTCCCATCAGGACTCCAAGATGGAACATTGATCGTGCCCTGTCCGCCATAAAATTCCTCCGTCAAATCTCTAATTTTTTTCGTTTTCAAATCTAATAAGCGCAATTTAATTTGTCGGCCAAACGGATGTGACTGAGCCTGGTCTTTCATATAGGTAATGATGGTCGCAACTTTATTATTGGGTGCAATATGCGCAAACCAATTCGAGTAGTTGTCAAATGTCATTTGTTCCGGCTCAGATCCGTCAGGTTTGATTCGCCAAATTTGCATCATGCCTGAACGGTACGAATTAATGTAAATGTATTTCCCATCGGGCGAATATTCGGGTCCATCATCCAACCCTTCCGTGCTTGTCAACCGAATTTCTTCGCCGCCATTCGTCGACATGGCGTATACGTCAAAATTACCATTTCGTTCTGCGCAATAGACCATCGTTTTCGCATCTGGCGATACACCGTGCCAGTACGATGGCGTCAAAGGGGTTAACTGAACTGGCTCTCCTCCCGCTGCGCCAACCTTATAAATGAAGGACGATCCGCCTTTTATCTCCGGTTTCCCGCTCGAAATAAATAAGGTTTTCCCATCAAAGGTATACCCATGATCATTGTTGGCCTTCTGCACCGTCCCCGTATTCAGCCCGCCTAATTTCTCCCCTTTCGGGCTGATTTTTTCCAGTTTTCCGTAGGCGTTTATCAAGAGGAATTTTCCATCGGTTGACCAATTAGGTGCCTCAAAATGTCGTTTTTCTTCTAAAATTTTCTCTGATTTACCGGACTTGAGGTCGTAAATGTATAAGGAGCTGATGACTTTTTTACCCGCGGGAACCTGTGCCGAAAGCGAGCTGGCGATGAGCGCCAGGGCGAGGATTTTTTTCATGGTAGGTTTAGATTCACGTAAGTTTACGCAGAATCGGAAAAGATTCCTATCCTGACTTTCCCCCTTACCTTTGGGACCCCTTACCTTTGGCAATCCTCCAAGGTTTGCCAAAGGTATGGCTTTGGGGGCTAAATTTCACCATGAAAACTGATAATCGAAATCAGTTTACTGGAAATAAAATGCCAGCGGAAATACAAAACTTACGATCGCTGCCCAAAGTGCATAATAGGGCAAAAACCAGGTCATTCCTGCCTCTACATCAGCGAGATTTTTTTGCCCTTTGAGCAATCCGAGCAATTGGCGCGTAACAAAAATTAAGTTCAACAAAACCAGTACATTACTACCTAGAACAGCCAATCGATTTGGCGTAACCCCCAATTCATACAATCGAAAGACGATAGCCGAAAGCGCAATCCCATTATTGATAATCGCAAGGCAGGCTAAGCCAATCAACGAAAAACGTTGAAATGACGAGGCTGAATCTTTCGTCGCTTCGCTGACTGAGAATAACAACAAAGCCATCACCCCGATCAAAATCCCATTAAAAATTAGCAGGAACTCGCGATCGTTGTAGGGATCTTTTCCCGCGTAAATGAATGCCGCGAGGAAAATCACCAACATACCCGTAACTAATGGCGTAAAGATCCGCGCAATCACGGGGGAAATTCGGCTAACTAACGAAGGGTTTTGTTGGATTACTAATGTGGCCAACAAAGGCACCGATGGAAGCGCGGAAAGGACTAAATAACGGAAGTAAAAATCCTCGATTTTGATGTCGATCAAATTGAAGAGATTAATCGTCAAAGCTGTGAATAGGCCCCCCGCTAAAACAATCACGGCACACATCACCAATAAATCTCCATGAAAACGCAGAAATTCAATTCGCTTTGAGGTGATAGACAAATTTGCCCCACTGTAAATAAACCCTACTAACATCCACAGTAAAATTGGCAAATGAATACAACTTAAAACCAAGGTGTCACTGGCCGGACCAACAGGCAATACATTGATAAATACCATCGAGAAAAGCAGAATCCCTACAGGTGTAATTAAGGATTTAAATGGCAAGCCTTGTTTATATGTCAAATACGCTGCCATCCCCGGCATCACAATAAAGGCCATATTTCGTGGAAAATAGACATCATGTGAGATGGAAAGTATATCCGGTAGCTGCATAAAAAACGCCACAAAAAGCGCGATAAGACCCACAAAAATCCAATCCTTTGAACTTCCCCAGCTGATTTCATCTTGCGTATTTCGAAGGCGCTCATGCCATATTTGAGCCGTTAATTCCGTCTGAATTTCAGGATAAACCGCATGAAATGCGCGCGTAAATGCAACAGGATTCGACCGGTATAATTGCTCCAAATTTGCCGGATTCGTTAAGTTATCGGTAATATGTTTTATCATAGAACAACAATTTTACTATATAGCCGACGAATTTAAGTGTTTTTTCACTTCGACGGTAATCTCATCGGCTAAACGGTTGATAATATTCCATTTGGCATAGGGACGGTAGTAACAAATACTTACCTCCCGCTGTAAGGATCCGTCGACGATATCAAGTAAATGTTGCCTCCGCGATTCGCTCAACTGCCGTACATACAACGAAGGCAATAAGGTCATTCCCTGAAACGTATCGACCAGATTCAATAAGGTATCAAAGGTATTCGACTCAACAGACAAATTCGTAGGTAAGGATTTATTCTTCTTCAAATCGCACAATTGAATAATTTGATCGCGTAAACAATGACCCTCCTGAAGTAAAAAAATTCGCTGTTGGCTCAAGGCCAATTTACTTATTTGCTTCTCCCCACTACTCATGTAGCCATACAGCAGCAAATCTTCCACATACAATAAAGAGGTCTCCAAATCCGAGGCCGATATGGGCGTACTTAAAATCCCGACGTCCAATTTCCCCTCTCGTAAATCTTTCACCAACTGATTTGTCGTCACCTCATGAATTTCCAAATGCAACAGCGGATATTTTTCCACCAATGGTTTCATGATCAAAGGCAAAACCGAACTGGCGATCGTTGGGATAATTCCCAACTTCACCTTCCCCTCAATTTTCTGATTAATGGCTTTAGAGGACGAAAGTAGCGCATTGGCATGTGCGACTACTTGTTGGGCCTGCACCAATACCTCCCGCCCATTTTCCGTCGTCGCAATCGGATTCGCCTTCCGATCAAAAATCACGATATCCAGCTGCTCCTCCAGCTTTTTCACCATCGCGCTCAAAGTCGCCTGCGTAACATGACAATAATCAGCTGCTTTGGAGAAGCTTTTTAATTGGTCCACCGCCAGTATGTACTCTAATTGCTGTATATTCACCGTTATAGATTTTATCTATGCCAAATATAGAAAATTTCAGTTTTCTCTATTCAATTGCTTCACCTAATTTCGAAACCTAATCGGAATAAAATCAACACAATCATGAAAAAACTACTTATCCTTTGCGGCTTGTTAGCTTCCACTGCTACCATTGCCCAAGACTACGCTAACCCACACGGTGGTGCGGCTGCTAATCCTCATGGAGCTAACCCGCATGCGGCAGCTGGCACAAATCCACACGCAGGCATTAACCCACACACGGGAATGAAGACGGCCAACACGAATAAAGACTGGTGGCCTAATCAATTGAACGTAGGCATGCTTCGCCAAAACTCAGAGAAGTCAAACCCAATGGGCCCAGACTTCAATTACATAAAAGCATTTAAGAGTCTTGACTACTTTGCCTTGAAAAAAGACATCGCGGCAGTTTTGACAAAATCACAAGATTGGTGGCCGGCCGATTTCGGTAACTATGGTCCACTTTTCATTCGTATGGCTTGGCACAGTGCAGGAACATATCGTACAGGTGATGGTCGTGGCGGTTCTCGCGCAGGTCAACAACGTTTCTCTCCATTGAACTCTTGGCCGGATAACACAAACCTAGACAAGGCACGTCGTTTGTTATGGCCAATCAAGCAAAAATATGGTGATAAAATCTCTTGGGCCGACTTAATGGTCTTAACTGGTAACGTATCACTAGAGCAAATGGGCTTCAAGACATTTGGTTTTGCAGGTGGTCGTACAGACGTATGGGAGCCAGAAGCGAACGTATATTGGGGATCTGAGAAGAAATGGTTAGACGATAAAAACCGTTATTCAGAAGGTCGCAAATTAGAGAATCCTTTAGCAGCAGTTCAAATGGGCTTAATTTATGTAAACCCAGAAGGACCTAATGGTGTGCCAGATCCGGCAGCATCAGCAAAAGATATCCGTGAGACATTTGGTCGTATGGGTATGAATGATGAAGAAACTGTGGCGTTAATCGCGGGTGGTCACACGTTTGGTAAAACACACGGCGCTGGTCCTGCAACAAACGTAGGGGATAATCCAGAGGCAGCTAGCATTGAGAAGCAAGGAATGGGCTGGGAAAGCACCTACAAATCAGGTAAAGGTAAAGATGCGATTACGTCTGGTTTAGAAGTGACATGGACATCAACGCCTACCCAATGGGGTATCGGATACTTGCATTTATTGTTCAACAATGAGTGGTCTTTAGAGAAAAGCCCAGCAGGCGCAAACCAATGGATTGCGAAAAATAGCGCAAACATCATTCCAGATGCATTTGACAAAAATGTCTTCCATAAGCCTACGATGTTGACAACAGACATCGCTTTGCGCGTAGATCCAGCTTACGAGAAAATCTCTCGTAACTTCTTAGACAACCCAGAAGTATATGCGAAAGCATTTGCCAAAGCCTGGTTTAAATTAACGCACCGCGACATGGGTCCTAGCTCAACTTATTTAGGACCAGAAGTGCCGAAGGAGCAATTGGTTTGGCAAGATCCAATTCCTGCATTGAATCATGAGGTGATCAACGCAGCGGACATCGCAGCTTTAAAAGTTAAATTGTTAAACTCAGGTTTATCGATCAGCGAATTAGTAGGAACTGCTTGGGCTTCTGCTTCAACGTACCGTCATTCAGATCGCCGTGGTGGTGCAAACGGAGCACGTATCCGTCTTCAGCCACAACGCAGCTGGGAAGTTAACAACCCGAAGCAATTGGAAAAAGTATTAGCGGTTTTGGAAAAAATCCAACAAGATTTCAATACTAAATCAGGTAAGAAAAAAGTATCTATCGCTGATTTAATCGTCTTAGGTGGTTCTGCAGCGGTAGAAAAAGCAGCTGCAAACGCAGGTGTTAAAACAACTGTTCCATTTACTCCAGGACGTATGGATGCAACACAAGCGCAAACAGATGTAGCTTCTGTAGGCTTATTAGAGCCAATGGCTGATGGTTTCCGTAACTACTTGAAAACACAATACACATTATCGACGGAAGAATTATTCGTAGATAAGGCGCAATTATTAACCTTGACAGCGCCAGAAATGACGGTATTAACGGGTGGTATGCGTGTGTTGAATACGAACTACAACGGTTCGAAGCACGGTATTTTCACGGATAAAAAAGATGCGTTGACAAATGACTTCTTCTTGAACTTATTAGAGATGGGAACGACTTGGAAGCCAGCAAACGCAACGAAAGAAGAGTTCGCAGGAACGAATACAAAGACCGGTGCAGCAGTTGCGACAGCAACACGTGCCGACTTGATTTTCGGTTCGAACTCAGAGCTACGTGCACTTGCTGAAGTCTATGCAACGAAGGATTCACAAACTAAATTTGTGAAGGATTTCGTAGCAGCTTGGACGAAGGTGATGAACCTTGACAGATTTGATTTGATGTATAAATAGATTGTTTAAAGGTTTGAAGAAAAGCCGGCTCATTGGGCCGGCTTTTCTTATTGCTTCGCCTTCAACTTATCATATTCGCTTTGCTCTAAGGACTCACTAATCGGGTGGTACGCTTTAAAGTATTGAATCACTAATCCAATACCCCAGCCCAACATAGGCCAAATAGGCCATGGTATAGGATTTTGGTGGGGAAATGAGTTATCAGGAAAATACCAAATAGCCCATAAAACAGGAATGACAAGTAAATAAGAGCCAAGGCTCCGCTTAAATTTGGCACGCATACGCGCAAGCTGCCATAATTGTTGGTCCGTACTTTCCATGATATTTCGTTTTTCGGTTTCATCATCCGGAGCATACAACAAGGTCAAATTCACACCAAGTACTTCGCCAATCGAATTCATCGAATATAAGCTAGGCTTACCTTCATTACGTTCCATGCGTTGCACGGTGCGTAGGGCGATGCCTGACTTTTCCGATAACTCGTTTTGCGTAAGGCCCTTCGATGTGCGGATTTCCTTGAGTTGTTCTCCAAAATTCATGGGGCAAAATTGAGGTTAAAAATGGTAGTAACAAACGCCTTTTATATGACTTCTTTGCGTCATCGCTTAAAATTCTCGATGGCTCTATGCGACCCATCACAACTTGGTTTTCGCTTTGTTAAGCCACAAATACAATCGGTGATACCAATACCTCTCAAGATATATTTTTCATTTTTCTCGATACGTGCGGTGCGTGTCGCCGACTGCTTGCCGTCAGAAAAATGCATGAGATAAGCGCGCTGTCTACCGGGGGTGAGTTTTTCAAAAGCCATTTTTACAGCAGGATTTTTTTCAAAAATAGCTGTTAATTCTTCTGGATAAGGGATTTCTTGCGGCTTTTCCATTTTCAATCCCAGTTTCTCTACCTCGATGGATTCGTAGACATAGGCTTTGATGAAGTCTTCTTTGGCCAAAATCTCCTCCACCGAACTAAACTTCATCCAGCGACCCACTTGAGTATATGTGCCGGGTTTAATCAACATCCCCTCTTCGTCCTGCAACAACGCACCGTTAAAAAAGCTTAATGCGCAATGTCCCTTTAAACTTCCAATGGCAATGATATTTTTCGTGCCTACCATATACACCGGCGTCCGCCACTTATAGGTTTCTACTAGCAAGCAGTCGAGCAAAATGCGTCGCAAACAAGCCATTTCTGCAGACCAATGGTCGGCACTTAGGATGAATTCGTCTACATTCGGGTCTTTCATATGATTAGAATTGGCTACAGATATGCTTTACCTTACAAAGAAAGAAAAAACCCATGAAATCACGAATGCTTGTTGCGCTGCTTTTTGCTTCTAGTTCGATTCTAGCCCAAACGCAGCCCGTCCTTGTCGCCATGAAAACGCCTACGCTTCGTGTAGGAAAATTGTCATTTAAAGATCTTAACAAGAACAACAAACTTGACAAATACGAAGACTGGCGATTGCCAGTTTCTGAACGTGCGAAGGATTTAGTTTCGCAGATGACAATCGAAGAAAAAGTAGGCTTCATGCTAATAAGTACGACTAGAATGGGTGGAGATAATGCCTTGGGAGGAGGCCCTCAGGCTGGTCCAAGGGCCCCAATTACGGAAGCATTTACCGAGGAAGATCAGGTTCAAAGTACCAATATGTTTACCCGAAAACCATTAAGTATGCCCAATATGGCAGCCGCGGGGACCACTAAAGGGGTCAAACAATTTAACTTGCGCCATTTTATTTTGCGCGCGAACGCCTCCCCCAAGGTAATCGCGAAATGGTCCAATAACTTACAAGAACTCTGCGAATCAACACGACTAGGAATCCCTGCAATAGTCGCTTCAAATCCGCGAAATCACGTGACTACAGATGCTGCCGTAGGACTAAGTGTGGGTGTTACCGCATTCTCTAAGTGGCCGGGCGAATTAGGTTTGGCGGCGATGCGCGACTTTGCACTTACTCGAAAATTTGCTGAAACGGCTTCGGTTGAATGGCGAGCCGTAGGGATTCGCAAAGGCTACATGTATATGGCGGATTTAGCAACGGAACCTCGCTGGGGACGTGTCGAAGGAACATTCGGTGAAGATGCAGATTTGGCATCAAAAATGATTACGGAAATTGTATTGGGATTTCAAGGTAAAAAAATATCAACTACCTCAGTAGCGATGACCACGAAACACTTTCCAGGAGGTGGGCCGCAAGTAGACGGACAAGATTCCCATTTTGATTGGGGAAAATTCGCACACTATCCGGGAGGAATGTTTGACTACCATGTGAAACCATTTAAAGCAGCGATTGCGGCTGGGACTTCAGCGATTATGCCCTACTATTCCGCACCCAAAGGCAACGAATTTGAGGAGGTAGGTTTCTCGTTCAACAAAGCAATGATAGGCGATTTATTGCAAGGCAAATTAGGGTTCAGCGGAATCATCAATTCCGATACCGGCCCGATTGAAATGATGCCTTGGGGCGTAGAAAATTTAACAATTCAAGAACGCTACCAAAAGGCTTTAAATGCTGGTGTAGATATTTTCTCGGGATCAGCAGACCCCACAAACTTGATTGAGGTAGTGAAGAAAGGCTTAGTATCAGAAGACCGAATCAACCATTCGGTTAGTAAATTACTAAAGGAGAAATTCGATTTAGGGCTTTTCGAAAATCCATATGTCAATGTCGAGGATGCAGTGAAAACGGTGGGAAATAAGGAGGCAGTTGCGGCGGCTGATTTGGCCTTGCGGAAATCAATTGTGCTTTTGCGCAATGATGAAAAGCGTTTGCCACTAGCTAAGAAAACTAAGGTTTATTTTGAAACCTACTTCCAATCCGGGCGTAATGCAGGAGAGGCCATCAAAGTTTCGAAACCAGTATATCCGGGTCTTGAGTTTGTGTCAACGAAAGAAGAGGCCGATGTCGTTTTACTGTGGTTGGTTCCTACAGCCGGTGGATTATTCAGTTCCCAAGGTTCAAAAATCGACCTGAACTTGTCTAAAAACCGCATTGACGTTAATCATGTTAATGAAGTTTTGAATGCTAAGCCAACGGTCCTTGCGATTAATTACACGAATCCATGGGTGATCGAGGAAATCGACAAGGGTAAAGCTTCATCCATTATTGCGACTTTTGGTACGACCCAAGAAGCTTTGTTGGACATCGTGACGGGGGCCTACAAGCCAACGGGCAAAATGCCATTCACGACTCCTGTGAATCAGGCGGCTGTTGAAGCGAATAAATCCGACGTTCCGGGACACATGGAAGGTCCGGGATATGGATTGTTTGCCTTTGGGCATGGGTTATCCTTTTAGAGATTAAATCAGAAATGTTTCCATGAATCTTCTTCTACGGAGACGAATTGACCTTCTGAATTATAACGAAAAATATATCGCGTAAATTCATCTTCGATTTTAACCCGTATCACCTGATCGTTTTGGCTAATGATTTCAAAGTGCATACGTGTTAATTTCAGAGATAGCTCATTCAAAGATAAGTGGGTAAAGTTTCCCATAGTCCCCAATTCGGAATACCTATAATATTTATAATTAAACCAGGAACGGGTTCGGGCCAGTAGGTTAAGCATGAATGTTTATTTTAAAACTTGTTTGGTAAAAAAAGTTCAATACTTCTAGAAAGTAAAAAAATAAACCACCTAATATGTCCGAAAAATTTATTTTTGAACTTGATTCATAAACTAACCAACATGTCAACTGAAAAGGAACGAAATCGGGCGAATAACTAGCCTATAAATTATATTTCAACCCCACGGTACCAATCACCTGACCATCTGTGATTGTATAATTGCCAAAGGCTTTGGCCTGAAAATGCTTGTTGATGTCATAGGAAATCGTCTTAGCAACACCGGTTAACTCACCCACCGACAAATAATATCCTTGTGAGAAAAAATTCCATTTCTTGTGATGGTAGTTGGCATTCCCCGACACCAGCGTCACTTTAAAATCCGTATTTCGCGCATTGCCATTCAGGATAAATGAGCCCACATTCCAGGAAGCGTTTACCGGGTAGGACAACGTTAATTCCCGACCATAGAAACTCGTTACCTTATACTGCTCTGTCATTTGAAAAGCTGGAATATGTATGCCAGCTGTCGCTTTAAATTTCTTATCAATAAATCGATAACGTGTAAATAAGGCCACCGTGGTGGGCGTCATACTTTTCATCCGCATCATGTACATCAATGATCCGGTCAGCCTTCTTTTCGGATTCGTACTGGCATTGATAATCAAATTGGGCTCCTTTGACGTAAACGCAGGAATAAATGAGAAACCACCAGTACTCATTTCAATACTTCCGGTTTGTGCGCTTAATGTAAATGAGGCTAAAATAAGGCCTATAGCTGTCAATTGTTTCATTTTGATACATTAAGGGATTTGAAGGCACAAAAGTAGCCCTTTTCTATTCTGAAAACAACCGAAGGCTATTTTCAGTTTACATAATATGCCTAAATCTACCATCAATATCGTCTGGTTTAAACGTGATCTCCGCTTTACGGACCACGAGCCTTTGTGCCGAGCATTGGAGGGAGATATTCCGGTATTGTTGGTCTATTTTTTCGAGCCATCGATGATTTCATTCCCGGATAGCGATGTGCGTCATTGGCGATTTGTGTATGAATCACTTGTTGAAATGCAGGGGCGTTTGGAAGATCGAAATGGTATTTTGTATCTCTTTCATTCCGAAGTACTGCCTGTTTTTCAGGCTTTATCTGAGCAATTTAGTATTCACCAAATTTTCTCTCACGAGGAAATTGGAAATGATTTAAGTTATAGACGAGACAAAGAAGTAGCTGCTTTTTGCAAACACGAAAAAATTACTTGGAAAGAGACGCCAACGGGCGGCGTGATTCGCCGTTTGAAATCACGCAAAACTTGGCAACAACGCTGGCAGGAAACGATGCGGCATGAGCCCTATTTAGTTCGCGAGGATAACTGGAACTTGCTACGTTTCCCCTCTGAATTTTACACGGCTATTAAAGGTCCAGAACTACCCATTGAATTCAAAACGCGTAACCCTGTTTTCCAAGAAGGGGGCGAATATTGGGGTTGGAAATACTTGAAAAGTTTCATCGAAACCCGGCATCCCGCGTACAGTTCGTCCATCAGCAAACCTGAGGCCAGTCGGCGCGCATGCAGTCGCATTTCACCGTACCTAACCTACGGAAATATCAGCATGAGAATGGCTTATACGTTCACGATGCAGCATTATAAAACGGCGGCCAACAAACGAGCGCTTTCAAATTTCACATCCCGACTACATTGGCAGGGGCATTTCATGCAAAAGTTTGAGGATGAATCTCGGATGGAATTTGAACATGTAAATAAAGCATATCAAGGCCTTGAAAAACAGCGCGATGAGTCGTTGATACAAGCTTGGCAAAACGGCCAAACCGGCGTTCCGCTCATTGATGCCTGCATGCGTTGCGTGGTTGCGACGGGCTATTTGAACTTCCGCATGCGAGCGATGGTGGTGTCATTTTTCGTGTTTAATTTATGGCAGGATTGGCGGGATTTGGCACATTTTCTGGCACGTCAATTTCTCGATTACGAACCGGGTATTCATTACCCGCAAATTCAAATGCAAGCCGGCGTCACGGGTATTAATACCATCCGGATTTATAACCCAATCAAGAATTCCTATGCCCACGATCCAGAAGGAGTCTTTATTAAAAAATGGGTGCCTGAATTAGCGGCGGTTCCTTCTACCTTAATTCATGAACCCTGGAAATTAAGTGACATGGAACAAACGTTATATGGAGTCAAAATCGGGGTGGATTATCCAGCGCCGGTGGTGGATTTGAGTGCCACACGCAAAACGGCATCCGACCAAGTTTGGGCGATGCGGAAAACGAAAAAGGCCCGACAAGAGGGGGCGCGAATCCTTGAAAAACACGTGAATAAATGAGCGCATTCCTAATCTTTCCACACCAATTATTTGAGCAAACGCTAACTCAGGAAGCGGATGTTTTCTATGTGGTGGAATCAACTCTTTTCTTCAAACAATACGCCTTCCATAAACAAAAGCTAATCTTCCACCGGGCTAGCATGCGGGCTTTTGCGGATCGACTACGCGCCGCAGGGAAAACCGTAGAATACATTGATGCGCAGGATCCTCGAGCTTCGGAAGTCGCACTGGTCTCCTCCATCGAAGGCGCGATAATGTTGTTCGATCCGAATGATTATTTGTTGGAACGCCGACTTCGCCGAGCGGGTGATATTCATTTTTTAACAAGCCCAAATTTCCTAAATACCGACACCTCACTACTCGGAACCCGCAAGCCCTATTTCCAAACAGCCTTCTACACCCAACAGCGAAAAGATCGCGGAATATTGCTCGAGGAAGATGGAAAACCGATGGGCGGCCAATGGACTTTTGATGCAGATAATCGCAAAAAGATTCCTAAGAATTCATTCATTCCGGCGCCCTTTCCGGAGACACCGACTAATAAATATATTCTTGAAGCCGTCGATTATGTTTACACGTATTTCCCTGCAAATCCTGGATTGAGCGAAAAGCCTTTTTCAGGGGCATATTATCCGGTAACTCATGATGAAGCACAGGGAGCATTGGACCAATTTATTCAAGAGCGAATACACTTGTTTGGCGATTATGAGGATGCGATCAAGGCGCAAGAAAAGACCTTATTCCATAGTATTTTAAGTCCGTTGATTAATGTGGGATTATTGAATCCGACTCAGGTGATCGAACGTGTCGCGGCCTCCGCTGCGCCATTAAATAGCGTGGAAGGTTTCATTCGCCAGGTTGTGGGGTGGAGGGAATTTGTGCAATTGTTGTATCGGAAAATTGGGGTCCAACAGCGCACCACAAATTACTGGGGATTCACCAACGAAATTCCTGCGGCCTTTTACACAGGAACAACCGGATTGGAACCCATCGACCAAACGATTCACAAACTTCTAAAAACCGGTTATAATCACCACATTGAACGCCTGATGGTGTTGGGGAATTTTATGTTATTGTGCGAGATAAAGCCTGACGCAGTTTACCGTTGGTTCATGGAAATGTACATCGACGCATACGATTGGGTGATGGTTCCAAATATCTACGGCATGTCGCAATTTAGCGATGGCGGTTTGATGACGACGAAACCCTACATCTGCGGATCCAATTACATTCTGAAAATGAGCGATTATCCGAAGGGCGAATGGCAGGAGATTTGGGATGGCTTGTTTTGGCGATTCTTAGATAAACAGCGGGAAACTTTCCGCAAGAATCCAAGATGGGCGATGCTGATTAGTACCTGGGACAAAATGCCTTTAGAGAAAAAGTCAACCCACTTAAACAACGCTGAAGCGTTTCTAGCTAAGCTGTTTACTTAGCTTATTCCAAAAAGAAAAGAAGCTATTGAACTCGCCTACTAGGCCAGGGGCAAGTGAGGGGTGTGCCTCGCGAACCCCATTAAAATGGGTATTGATGGGGTGGTCACGGAAAATTCCACTTACGTTAAGGGTGGCATATTCCCCGTAAAAAACTTGAATCCCAGGGATGTTTGCGGCTAAATCCAATATGAATTGTATAGTCTTTGGCGCCATCGGATGTTTCGCAAAATGACTAGGCTCTAAGACTAAAATTCGATTGCCCTCTTCGCCTTCGTGGAAGGTTGGGTCGAGCGTGTAATGGGTATAAATAAACGTAGGTACTCCTTCCTGTAAAACCGGTGTTTTTGTCGCGGGTGGAGTAAAAACTAGTTCGGCCTCCACGGAACTACGTAAAACTTCGGGAACAGCCTGAAGAGGCAAATCCTCATAATCAAAATCTAAAAAAGATCCTCTTTGGTCGCTACCCGTGTACCGATTTATATTTTCTTGATTGGCATAATACAGCTTATTGCTGAAGGTACCGGCGCACCATTGCCAACTCAGCGCATTGCTGGCTAAATCACCGTCCAACAAATGGTAATACATCCACTGAGCAGGTTCCAACCAATGGTATTTGGCCACATTACAAATGGTACCGGAGAGATACATTCGTAAATGATTATGTAAATATCCTTGAGCAGAAAAAGATGCCAAATGTTTATCCAACGCTTCTATTCCAGTCGATGCTGTTAAAATAGCTCCTGGAATGCCAAAACGCTCAATTCCCTCTTGTGGGTGGCGAATATCTTCAAAAATACCATCGCCCTTTTGAAACCAGGTGCGCGTATAAAACTCACGCCAAGCTAATTCTTGGATGAATTTCTCAGCTTGGTCCAAACCAATTCCACGGTCTTTCAGTCGCTGAACGACCTGAGGAACGGTGATAAAACCCCGGGATAAATACGGAGAAAGGTAAGACACGCCGCCCGTGATAAAATTACGTGAGCGCGCGTATTTCTGTGTATCGAATCGGTCGATTTGGGCATAGACCTCCTCGCGTTTTGTGGAAAATTTCATTAGCGCTTACTGATTTTATTCATGCTGATTCCACGCTGTAAGGTGCACTTAAAGCGTGGGTCTAAAGCAACACGCTTTTGTAGATGTTTCGTATTTCGACCGGCCATTCGTTTACGCCACATGCGGAAACTGGACTCTTTGCTATTCAAGCGCATAAATTCGATGACCTCTTTTTCTTTCAGGCCAAACTGGAATTCGATGGCCTCAAAGGGCGTACGATCTTCCCATGCCATTTGAATGATTCGGTCGATGTCTTGATCGGTAAACTTATTTGCTACGTCTGCACTTTTCACCACAGTAGATGATTTGGTCCCAATTCTTTTCCCATTTCTTGCGCCAGGCGAATGGGCGATTGCAAACGGGACAGGTTTTGGAAGGTAAATGTTGTTTTTTAACGCCTTGCATAAAAAAAGGGCTTGCCTACAAAGCAAACCCTTTTCTTTAAAAAATGTTTAGGCTATACTAATTTCTCATCTGTAGGAGTAGCACCGGCTAAACGAATGTAAACCGTTGTTTGACCTCAAATGTGCACGTAATTTTGACAATAGATAAAAAAATCAAAGGAATTATTTACGCAACCTCCTCGTAAACCGAATCTAAATAATCGTAAATCAGATTAAAATAATTAACCGCCAAATCTCCTGCATCGTTGTCATTTGACAAGTCGAATACATTCGATTGAAAAATACACGTTTCAAAAATTTGATCAATATAATAATCGACATCAAAAATCGATTTAACCCGAATTGAGTACGATTCAAAAACGGCTTTAACAAGCTCCATTTGCGGTTCTGAAAGACTTAAAGCTAATTCCATAGTCTATTTTATTTAGGTGATTTTCTATTCAAAAATAGGGAAATAGCTCAGTCTGAATTTAATCAAATGGTTAAGGAATTAGGTGATATCTGTTAAAAAAGTAGAAAGTTTGGACCCCCTATTTTTGGCCAATTTTGAGACTTTAATCATTAAAATATTGTCTAATTTATCTTAATGTGTATATGCAAAATTTAACAATTCGATTACATATATTCCAGGTAAAAATGGGAGATTGCTTGCTTATTCAAACTATTAAAAAAATGAAAAAATTAGTTCTATTAATGACCGTATTTTTTGCCGTCATCGTTCATGCAAATGTTCATGCGCAGTATGCATCGATTCAATTAACGAATGAGTCAGATACCATCCGTTTGGGAGACAATCCTAAGACAACTATATCACGTTTATTAACTTTTACATATGATCCGAAAATGGAAGCAGCCTTTGCACAGGTAAGTATGGATGCGCATCATATCAATCCATTTGACTTGCCTGAAATAATTGTTAACGGCAGAGCAATTCATGCAAACATCTTCTTTCCAGTAGTTAATCAAACGGCCAAATTCTATTTCTTTAAAGTCAAAGGAATCAAAGACCTTATTGTTAATTCCCCTGTTGGACAAAATAGTGCTAAGTTGAGTTTTTTACTTAACCCTGCCGATCTTATCCCTGGAAAAAATTTCATCCGTATCACTATCGGAAATCGTTCGATTGAAAATTTAGATGATTTCGCGTTAACAAATCCAAAACTTGAAATCAGAACGAAAGCTGCCTCTGATTTATTTACCGATTTTACCAAGTAATTTCATTGAAACGACTACTCTTTGTTTCACTTTATACGTTATTCTGTTGCGGAACGATATCCTTCGTTTCCGCACAGGTAACAAATAATCAATTGCGTATTTCTGCACACCGTGGAAATACGGGATTGGCTCCTGAAAACACATTGGCTACCTTCGAAAAGGCCTTAAAGCTTCATGTTAATTTTGTCGAAATAGATGTGCGAACTACGGCTGATGGGGAGTTGATCATTCTGCATGATGGGTCTCTCAATAGGACAACAAATGGGGAAGGCCCAGTAAAAAATGTGACCTTTTCTGAATTGAAAAAACTATCGGCAGGAAAAGGCCATGTAGGATTTGAGGAAGAAAAAATTCCAAGTTTAGTAGAGGTTTGCCAACTCATTTCTCGTTGGAATAAATGGCACTCGAAAAAAACGTACATCTATGTAGATTGCAAGGAAGTAGCACCAAAGCCTTTGGTGGAAATTTTACAAAAATATGGTCTAGCGAAAGAATCCTGCTTTTACGGAAGTGATGCGTTTCTCCTATCGTTAAAAACTGAATTCCCAGAAGCTCGTCTAATGCCAAGTCTCCGAAAAAAAGAAGACATTGCGCTTAAAATCGCAACGCTTCATCCATTTGCCTTTGATGCCAGTTGGCTTACATTAACACCTGAAATAATTAAGGAAGCGCATGCGAATGGCATTCAGATTTTTACGGATTTATTAGGCCCCTTAGATCAAGAAACGAATTATCAAAAGGCTGCCAAAATGGGCGTAGATTTAATTCTGACTGACAAGCCTACCCTAGTCCTTAAAACCCTTCACCGTTAAATAAATCCCCAACGAAAACTCCCAAAGGGCCGACCACTTAGATTCAACATGCATTATAATCCGCTAGTACGCTTAAGGAAAGTTTTCCTTTTATTTCACTACCGTAATCAATCCCGGAATCTCGACCATTTCGTTCGCCTCCGCTGCGTAATCTACGCCATCAAAACCGAAGCCAAATAAATTAGAGAAATCCGATTTATATCCATTTAAATCGCCGATCGCCGGAAGGTTTTCTGTCGTAGCGCTTTTCCACAATTCAGCCACTTCTTTTTGAACTGCTTCATCCATTTCCCAATCGTCGATGCGGATACGTCCTTTCTCGTCCACTGGAATAGAACCATTCATATATAACCGCGCACTGAATAAGCGTTGGATCTGCTCGATACAACCCTCATGCGTGCCTTTAGCTTTCATGATTTTATACAACAACGAGATGTACAATGGAATCACAGGAATCGCTGAACTCGCTTGGGTTACCAATGCTTTATTAACAGAAACAAATGCTTTCCCTCCAATATTCGCTAAGCCTTCCGTGATCTTAAACGCTGTTGATTCCAAATGATCCTTCGCCATTCCGATCGTTCCCTTACGGTAAACGGGCTCGGTAACTTTTGGCCCAATGTATGAATAGGCAACCGTCATCGCGCCATCCGCTAGAACGCCGGCATTCAATAAGGCATCCATCCACATCTGCCAATCTTCGCCACCCATCACGGCTATCGTATTGGCAATATCTTCTTCGTTACAAGGTGTAATTGTCACCTCAGAAACAATACCCGTATGAAAATCAACCGTTTTTTCCGTAAAGGTATCGCCGATAGGCTTCAAAACCGAACGGTGCAAAACGCCCGAAACAGGATGCTGACGAACTGGTGAAGCCAAACTGTAAATGACTAAATCGATTTGGCCTAAATCAGCTTTAATTAAATCAATTGTTTGTGCTTTTACTTCATTTGAGAATGCGTCGCCATTGATGCTCTTCGCATAAAGACCCGCTTTGCCCGCCGCTGCTTCGAAAGCATGGCTATTGTAATACCCTGGAGAAGCTGTCTTGCCTTCTGCAGGTGCTTTTTCAAAGAAAACTCCGATTGTCGCTGCATCTGAACCAAATGCACTCGTAATGCGAGAAGCTAAACCAAAACCCGTCGAGGCTCCGATCACAAGCACTTTTTTCGCCCCAGTAATTTTGCCTTTGGACTTCACATAGTCAATTTGATTTAATACGTTCTTTTCGCAACCTTTTGGGTGTGATGTCAAACAGATAAACCCTCTCATTCTAGGTTCAATAATCATAGTGCTCGAATTTTGTTTGTGCAAATATAGTCAAAGCCCCTAATTATCCATAGTAATGAGGAAAAGGTCCTACGGTTTGATAAATTTGCGAATACATTTAAAATATTACTAATGGCTTTCATTACTGTAGAAACTATAATTAATGCCCCCTTAAAGTCTGTTTGGAAAAAGTGGACTTCCCCGGAGCATGTCCAACAATGGAACTTTGCATCGCCGGATTGGCATTGTCCAAAGGCGACAATTAACCTACAGGTAGGTGGCGAATTTCATTACGAAATGGCCGCGAAAGACGGCTCGATGAGCTTTGATTTTTGGGGGACCTACCTTGAAATTAACCTGGAAAAATCACTTCACATATTTATTGGAGATGGCCGCAATATGCAGGTTATTTTCGCCTCCACCGAAATGGGAACGAAAGTAACCGAACACTTTGAGCCCGAAAATGAAAACCCCGAGGATTTGCAAAAGGAGGGCTGGCAAATGATTTTAGATAACTTCAAAAGCTACGCCGAAAGCGCTACTTCTTAGGATTCAAAATCAAACTTACACGCTCCAAACAATCATCTAGATGATAGCGTACTTCCTTGTCCGCATACTTGCCCTTCGCTAAAGCTAAACTCGCCTGAAGCGCCTTTAACTCGCCACGAACAATCGAGCGTACGTCCGACTGTGCCACCGGATACGTTTCCCGCGGAGGTCCATAAGAACTAGCAGGAGGTGCTGGCGCTTGATCTGTCATCAAAGCTTTCAGTCGTTCGATGTATGCTTTCTGTAAATTCCGACGATACCGATCGATGTTTTTCCCTGCAGCTAATTCAGTCCAAATGCCTCCACGTAAGTCTTGAAAAAGCTCAATCGTCTTGTAGTTATTTGGCGTAGTCAAGCCACTATTATCCAAACGCGCAAAAGTCTCTAAACTCAACATGCGGTTCAATGGGCTAACCTGCAGACTACGAATACGATCCGTATAACCTGCCATGTGATGCGTGACTACTTCTTTGTTAATCAACCAGTCAACATTCGTGAATACATTGGTAATCAACCAGTTGACAGCAGCTTGTTGGCTCGCCTTTGGAACCGGATTGTACGACGAAATATTTTGATTTGGCTTCGTATATTGCTCATATACACCACCCACCATCGTCGTTACATGTCCCACATAACGTGACCATGAACCTAAAAGCTCATCATTTAATTCAATCAAATCTTCGTAATCATTTGTCTTTTTACTTGTCCAATCAGCCAAATTCTTAGCCACATATTTCAAGTTTTTCACCGCATACGTACTTGCGCGAATCGGATCGTTACCAATATCCTCGGTCTGTGAACTTGGATCAAAATTCGTTCCCTGATTTCCAAAACGAAATCTTGGATCCCCTGCTTTGGCCTCAATCCATTTGTCTAATATAGGCACTTCATCTTCCGGACGAACCGCATCGGGTAAAACGCGATAGCCCCAATTCACCGCATAATTATCATACGGCCCCATTTGGCGAATATAACGAACCCCCAGGTCACCCGGCTGCGCGATGTAATTGAAACGGGCATAATCCATGATACTCGCAGAGATTCCCTCCTTGTTGGTAAAATCCGCCTTGCGGTAATTCTCCACCTCGTATGATCCACTCGCTCCCATATTGTGCGGGAAACCAAGCGCATGTCCTACCTCATGTGAAATCACCATTTCCATCATTTCACCAATGTCCTCTTCACGCGTATCTAGGGTCCTAGCGTTCGGATTTGAAGCTCCTGTTTCTAATAAAAAACGGTTCCGATATGAACGCAAATGGTTGTGGTACCAAATAATATCACTCTCAATAATCTCCCCTGAACGCGGATCGCTGACACTTGGACCCGTGGCATTACGCGTTGTACTTGCCACATACCGAATCACGGAATACCGAATATCTTCAGGTGAAAAATCTGGATCCTCCGCGGCGGTTGGTGGATCTTTGCAAATAATCGCATTCTTAAATCCGGCCACCTCAAAGGCTTTTTGCCAATTCTCCACACCCTTTTTCATGTGCTTGCGAAGCTTCATTGGCGTAGCTGGATCTAAATAATACACAATCGGTTTGATCGGTTCTACTAATTCCCCACGCTTATAGGCTGCCATATCTTTTGGCTCCAAACGCCAGCGTTGAATAAACGTTTTTTGGTCTGACTTTAATTCCTCACTCGAATAATCATATTGCTTTTGTGTAAAATATCCTACACGTTTATCGAACAAACGCGGCTTCATCGGCTTTTCAGGCAATAAAATCATCGACTGATTCATCTGCATACTCAGCGTTTCCGTGTAGGGAGTTACCGATGGCTTCGAGGCGTTAAATGTAAAATCTTGTAAGACCTCAATGTTCAATGGGAAAGATTTAACCGAACGAATAAAGCTTCTGCTCGGATCTAAATTTCTGACTTTGTGTGCTTCACGCAACGACGCATCCAAACCACTCATCGCTGGAATGTCACTGCTGTAAAACTTCGTTACATCGATCACCACATGGCTCGAATCTTTGCTATATGTTTCAATGTCAAACATGTACAAGGTAGGCTCGTAATTATTGGCTTTCACCGACAAGCTTATCGGTAAGGAATCAGCCGCCACCGACGCATACGACTTTACTTTTATTAAAATCTTTTCTTGAAATTTCTCCCACACAATTAACTGTTCACGCGAAGTCGTTCCGGCATTGACATAGCCTCCGCCGATGCCACTTGGAAGTTTGGCGATTTGGCTGACCAACAACATGTCTTTGCCCAAATGTTTTTTCGGAATTTCGAAGTAATATTTATCGCCAACTTGATGCGCTGTAAATAATCCTTTCTTGGATTTAGCTTCCTTCGTAATTACTTGTTCGTAAGACTTTGCCTTCGATGCCGGTTTTTTTGCAGCAGAAGAATCTGCCGGTTTTACGGGAGGAGTTGCGGGGGCTTTCGCCGACTGCGCAAAACTAAGGAAGGACGCTGCACTAAGGCATATGATGAGTGAAAGTACTTTTTTCATAGATACGTTTAAATTTCAAAAAGGTAAACCAAATGTAAGGCTTCTTGTTTAACTTTTAATCTGCCTTATCGTGGGCGGAGTTGGAATATTGAAGAGGTTTTTCCAACTTCGCTATTCAAGCATATAAAATACTATGAGTATTTGGCTCCTCATTGGCGCGGCCATCATCGTATTAGTGACCCTCATCTCGGTCATGAAACTACAGCCTTTTATTGCTTTTCTAGTTGTTTCGCTCGGTTTAGGCATCACAGGTTCACTAACGACCGAACAAACCATCGCCGCCATGCAAAAGGGAATTGGCGGAACATTGGGATCGATTATTCCCATCATTATTCTAGGGTCCATGTTGGGCAAAATGGTTGCAAAAAGTCGGGCTACCTTCGTCCTCTCCGAATATTTTGTGGGGCTTTTTGGCCCGAAAAACCTACCAATCGCCTTCATGCTGATTGGCTTTATCGTGGGGCTTCCCTTGTTTTTTTCCGTGGCCTTTTTATTGCTCACCCCACTCGTGCTGTCCACGGCAGAGCGCTATAATTTACCCCCCGTATATTTAGGAATTCCGATGTTGGCCTCACTTTCCATCACCCAAGGATTTCTCCCACCACATCCCGCTCCCTATTATTTAGTGACGCATTTACCCGGAGCAGAAATGGGAACGACACTAGGCTATGGAATTCTAATTTCGATTCCAGCCATGCTCGCTTCTGGTTGGCTGTTTGGCAAGACAATGAAAAATATCCCTGCCACGCCCATGTCGTTTGTGGAGTCTGATGAAAGTGGAAATAATCCTTCGGTAGGAATTAGCTTATCGATTCTATTATTACCTGTGGCACTGATTGCGATTAAATCTTTTGTCCATTTTCCCGGTATTAATTTGATCGGCGAACCGATGGTTGCCTTATTGATTTCTGTGTTTGCGGCTGTCTATTTTCTCGGGATTAAACGCGGTATTTCATGGGCTGAAATCAGCAAGTGGTTGGTGGATTCCATCAAAGATGTATCTCCGTTGATGTTAACTTTTGGTGGAGCTGGCGCATTCAAGGAAATCTTACAAGAGATGCATGTGGGAGACGCCATGCATGAAATGACGCAAGGTTCCTCCCTAAATCCACTGATTATTGCCTGGGGAATTGCTGCTGTATTACGTATCGTGACGGGTTCATCCACGGTTTCCGGCATCACCACAGCCGGATTGATTTTGCCTTTACTAGCCTCCTCGGGGGTAAATCCTAACCTCCTTGCCTTAAGCATCGGGGCTGGGTCCATGGTCCTTTCGCATGTCAATGACGCGGGCTTCTGGCTCTACAAAGAATACTTCGGCGTTTCGATTAAAAACAGTTTGCGCTCCTGGACCATCATGGAAACCATTCTTGCTGTCGTGGGTTTGCTAGGGGTACTCGGACTCGAATTAGTGCTGTAATTGGACTTTTTTGCCCGTTTTCGCCGACTCCCTTGCTGCCTCTAAAATTTCCACGACGACCTGATTAATTTCAAAAGAGGATAAATCTTTTTGAGGTTTAATTCGCCCTTGTACGACAGCAGCTAAATATGGAAATACATTCGAAACATCATGAGGTAGAGGATTCAGCGAAAGCATGCCTTCCTTACCAAATCGATCTCCCGAAACATAGCGCATTTTGTTTGTTTTGTCAGCCACCAAAATTCCTTTCGTCCCATACACTTCGGTATCTTTTCGGTCAAATGGCCAATTCCAAGAAGCCTGAATAATCGCTTGGCAATCCGGATACGTCAAAATAATACTCGCCTCGTCATCCACTTTCGGGTACACATCCGGTTTTAATTGTTGGGTCACCGCCGTCACCGCAAGTGGCTTCCGGCCATCCATCAACCACGTCATAATATTCGCCCCATAACAACCAAAATCAATCAGAGCACCACCCCCATTAAGCACAGGATCTGTCAACCAATTCAAAAACTCCGGCGAACATCCTATTTCCTGCGGTCCGCGGTGGCCATCCATAATCACCACTTTGCGAATCGTTCCCAAGGCTTTTTCTTCCTTGACCAGCTGCCACATTTTCGCATGGGATGGATACCAGGTTGTTTCAAAATTCGTCAACAAGTGTATGGGGTGTTTGGCAACGAGCGCCCTCATTTGATTGAGGTGATCCATGTTGACTGCCAACGGCTTTTCCACGATGACATGGATTCCTTTGGGAGCGCAAACTTTGACCACTTCGAGGTGCTCATAAATACTATTGAATGCGGCAATTGCCTCCGGTTTTGTCTTTGCGATAAGTGCCTCCAAAGTCGGAAACCAAAGCGAATCCGGCAGATTTTGTTTCTTTAAAAGTGACAAGCCTAATTCCTTGTTTGGCTCGGCAAAACCCACGATGATCACATCTTGTTGGGGCTTTTTTAGCGCCGTATACACCTGACCCACATGTCCGTGCGTCATGCCTGCGATACCTACCCGAAGTGGTTTGGCTTGAAAAACAAAGGGCAATAAAATCAAAAAGAATAGCTTTTTCATAATTGTAGTATTTTGGCAGGAAATTATAAAAAATATCCTACATATTAAGTAAAATAGTATATTTGAAATTGTGGTTTATCCGACATCCCCTGATTTAGGCAACATGAACAATTTAGTCAAAGAAGCAATCGAAAAAGAAGCCATTTTGGCGACAAGAAGGCATTTTTTGCAGTCGCTCGGTACGGGCATTGGTTCCATTGCTTTTGGTTCTGCCCTTTGGGGCTGTTCTTCGGATACAAAAAGCCAACAAGCCTCCACGCGTATTCCGCCTCATTTTGGGAAAGCGAAATCGGTCATATTTGTCCACATGGCTGGGGCGCCATCGCAATTGGAATTATTCGACTATAAACCCACATTAGCCAAATTCGACGGGAAAGAGTGTCCCAAAGAATTGCTCGAGGGGAAAAAATTCGCTTTTATTCGTGGAGTCCCTAATTTATTAGGGCCAAAAGCTAAGTTCCTCCAACATGGAAATTCGGGGCATTGGATCTCCGACCACATGCCGCATTTGGCTACACAAGCAGATAAAATCACGTTTTTGAAGGGCATGTACACGGATCAATTTAACCATGCGCCGGCCCAATTACTCATGCATACCGGTTCCGCGCGACTCGGTCGGCCGTCTCTAGGTTCCTGGGTTTCATATGGCCTCGGGTCTGAAAACGAAAACTTGCCTTCCTTCATGGTGCTCGCCTCAGGTGGCAAAAACCCCGACGCAGGGAAGTCGGCCTGGGGAAGCGGTTTTCTCCCGTCCGTCTACCAAGGTGTACAATGCCGCTCGGCAGGTGAACCTGTCCTCTTTATTAAGAATCCAGCGGGGGTCAATGCCGACATGCGCAAAGCAAGTATCGATGTGATTAATTCGGTCAATGAAGAAACATTTGCCGAATTTGGTGATCCGGAAACCGTGGCCCGTATGGCCCAATACGAGATGGCCTACAAAATGCAAAGTTCGGTTCCTGAGGTGATGGACATCAGCAAAGAACCTGAATACATTCACCAATTATACGGGACAAATCCTGGGAAAGAATCTTTTGCCAATAACTGTTTATTGGCCCGCAAAATGGTCGAAAAAGGCGTTCGTTTTGTCCAGTTATTTGATTGGGGCTGGGACTCGCATGGAACGAGCAAAGGTGGTTCAGTAGATTTTGGTTTACACCAAAAATGCATGGAAACCGACCAAGCCGTATCCGCATTATTGATCGATTTAGAACAACGTGGTTTATTAGACGAAACGTTGGTTGTCTGGGGCGGCGAGTTTGGTCGGACCCCGATGCAAGAAAATAGAGAAGGGAAAACGCAAAGTTATTTTGGTCGTGATCACCACACGGAAGCATTCACCATGTGGCTGGCCGGCGGCGGAATTAAACCTGGCATGTCCCTAGGCGAAACAGACGATTTGGGCTATTCGACAGTAAGTGGAAAAACATCCGTTTATGATGTTCAAGCGACTATTTTGCATTGCTTGGGCATTAACCACGAAGAATTTACGTACCCATTTCAGGGGCGAAATTTCCGGCTGACCGACGTATATGGAAAAGTAATTAAACCAATTTTGGCATAGACTAATGAAAAATTTATTTATTTTTCTGGGCCTTTGTATCGCGGGAATGACCGCCTACTACGTATCGAACAAGCAACAAAAAGTTGATTACAGCACACAGATAAAACCCATCTTAAATAAGAATTGCATTTCATGCCATGGAGGAGTAAAAAAGCAAGGCGGATTTAGCTTACTTTTTCAAGAAGAGGCTTTAGGAAAAACCAAATCCGGAAAACCAGCCATCATTCCTGGGCACCCAGAACAATCAAGTTTCATCCAGCGCCTACATAGTCAAGATGCTGAGGAAAAAATGCCGTATCAGCGCCCAGCTTTGTCTGAGGAAGAAATCGATTTATTAACTACTTGGGTGAAAGAGGGGGCTAATTGGGGGAGTCATTGGGCGTACCAACCGCTGGAAGCGCCGAGTATCCCAACGGGCAGTTGGCTTGAAAAAGCATTATCCTTTATCGGTATTCCAGCCTCTTGGGCACAAAATGACCTCGACTATTTTGTCCAAGCGGAACAAAAAAACCAAGGACTTACGCATACGGACCAGGCTGAAAAAGCCGATTTGCTTCGTCGGCTGTATTTGGATTTAACGGGGCTTCCGCCTTTAGCGGCCGACTACCAAGCATTTGAACAAGATGATTCAAAAGACGCGTATGAGAAGCAGGTAGACAAACTTTTAAAATCGCCACATTTTGGCGAGAAATGGGCGGCGATGTGGATGGACCTCGCCCGCTATGCAGATACAAAAGGCTATGAAAAAGATGATGCACGCAACATCTGGAAATACCGGGATTATGTGATCACATCCTTCAATCAGAATAAGCCATACGACCAATTTATTAAAGAGCAATTAGCCGGGGACTTGCTTCCAAACCCAAAAGAAACTGATTACATCGCCACGGCCTTTCATCGGAATACAACGAATAACGATGAGGGAGGAACAGAAGATGAGGAGTTCCGTACGGCGGCGATTTTGGACCGTGTCAATACGACTTGGGAAGTGCTGCAAGGAACAAGTTTTAGCTGCGTACAATGCCATTCGCATCCCTATGATCCCATCCGGCATGAGGAATATTATAAATACATGGCATTCTTCAATAACTCGCGCGATGAGGATATACCAGATGAATCACCAACATACAAGCACCATACGCCGGCTAATGAAAAAACGATTGCTCAGCTAAAATCCTTCTTAGTCAAGCAGCCCCTCGCAACCCAAAAAGCATGGGATCAAATGATCCGGTTTGTTGAGCCCAAAATACATCCACATTGGGCAGACCAATTTGAAAATGGGGCATTGGCCGACAATAAATATTTAGCCATGCGGAATAAGGGATTTACGCGCTTTAAGGCCGTGCCGATGATGGGAAAAACAAAGATCTTGATCGCTTGCAAGAACTCCGGTCCAGCTCCTACCTACTTAAATATTCACCAAGGGACTAAAACGGGACCGATTATTGCGCGCATTAAACTAGACACGACACTGCAAGAAAAATATGCGAAACCCAAAGGTCAGTGGGTAAAAGGTTGGGCTTATACGTTTGTTAATATTCCCTCTTTGCCCGGAAAGCAAGACCTCGTTTGGGAGTTTTTGAACACCAAAACAAAGCCAGACCAGACGACCGTAAGTATTGGATTTTGGGCCGTGTTGCCGGAAGTGCCAGGCCAACTGAAATCCACCGATTTTGAAAAATTAGCCTTGCAAGCCATTGCCACCGAACCTGAGCAAACGACACCCATTATATTGGAAAACCCGGCCGAATATACGCGAACGACACGTGTCTTCACGCGCGGTTCTTGGTTAAATCAAGCAGAAGCCGTTCAACCCGGAATTCCAGGATTATTTAAAAACACACCCGTAACCAATCGATTAGAATTAGCGGATTGGATTGGAGGCAAAAACAACCCCTTGACCGCCCGCGTAGCCGTGAACCGCTTTTGGGAGCAATTATTTGGAATTGGAATTGTGGAAACGTTAGAGGACCTGGGAAGTCAAGGGCTCGCACCCGCAAACCAGGCATTATTGGACCATCTAGCGCATAAATTTCAAGTTGATTTTAAGTATCAAACCAAGGCGTTTTTAAAGTATGTGGTGATGTCGGCAAGTTACCAGCAGTCCTCCATTGTGGACGAATCAACGCGTGAAAAGGATCCGAACAATCGCTACATTACGCGTGGGCCGCGCGTTCGTTTGAGCCCAGAACAACTCCGCGATCAGGCCTTGTACTGGTCAGGAATATTGAGTCAAAAATTAGGCGGCCCGAGTGTGATGCCGGAACAACCGGATGGCATTTGGAATGCGCCGTATAGTGGAATGGAGTGGAAAAAAAGTGATGGGGAAGATCAATGGAGGCGCTCGCTTTATACCTATTGGAGGCGTAGTAGCCCATACCCTACGATGGTGACTTTTGATGCAGGAACGCGGGATATTTGTCTTTCAAGACGGATAAGAACGAATACGCCGATGCAAGCGCTAAGCACCCTGAATGATCCCGTATTCCTTGAGGCCTCCCAATTTTTCGCACGTAAATACCCTGAAAATGGGATTGCATTTATCCAAAAAGGCTATGCAGATTTATTTGGAAGGGAGATTTCTACATCAAAAGCTGAAAAATTGAATGCCTTTTACACCAAAACATTGGCCCATTATCAAGCACATCCACAAGAGACCATGGCCTTTTTAAAACTTTGTTCGGATAATGAGAAACCGCGTAATCCGGCCAACCTAGTTGCCAAAACCATGGTGGCTAATGCCCTATTTAATATTGACGAAAGCGTGAATAAACCTTAATAACATGAACGAACACATTCCTCGTAGAGACTTTTTAAAAACCAGTTCCGCACTCCTCGGAACATCTTTATTAACCAACAACACTATGAAAAAAATTGCACCGAAAGCTGGGGAGATCACCCTTGGTCATGGCTCATTCACCTACAAGGTTGTCCCTAATTGGGGATTATTAGACGCTGGGAAAAACCCAGTTAACGACTGCCATGAGATGGTGGAAGATGCGAAAGGCCGACTATTCTTGCTAACGAACGAAGTGAAAAACAACGTCCTTATTTATGATAAATCAGGTAAATTACTTGACTCATGGGGCCATTCATATCCAGGTGCGCACGGCTTAACCATACTGAATGAAGGTGGTGAGCAGTTTTTGTTGATCTGCGATAATAACCGCCACCAAGTCATCAAAACCGATTTAAAAGGGAAAGAGATTTTTAAAATTGAGTACCCAAAAGAAACTGGCGTTTACGATTATCCGCGTCAATTTGTGCCTACTGAAACAGCCGTCAACCCAAAGAACGGTGACATCTATGTAGCCGATGGATATGGCTCAAATTACATCATTCAATACGATGCAAAGGGACGGTACATCCGTCATTTTGGAGGATCAACTACCGGGTATGCGGATGACAAATTCAATTGTTGCCATGGGGTTTTAGTGGATACGCGCGACCCAAATAACTGGACTTTATTAATTACGGATCGGGTGAATAACAGCTTGAAAAGATTCACCTTGGATGGAAAATTCATCACGCGTTACCACCTTCCTGGATCGTTTGTTTGTCGGCCTGTCCTACACGGCGACTACATTCTCGCCGCTTGTTTCCGGAGTACTGACGGATCCTGGGCAGGCTCAGGCTACTTACAAATTTTAGATAAAAACATGAAGGTAGTATCGACACCAGGAGGCTCTGAACCGATCTACAAAAATGGTGTTTTGCAGAAGCAGCGAAAAGAAGATGAACACAAAGTGTTTATTCATCCGCATGATGTTTATGCCGATTCAGATGAAAACATATACGTACCACAGTGGGCTTCGGGAAAAACCTATCCGATTAAATTAGAACGAATTGGCTAAATGATGGTAGCGGAGGCGGGCCAGTCGTGGCTGATTTTTTGGGGACATTTCCATCCGATGCTGGTGCATTTGCCCATCGGGATGTTTTTCATTGCGGGGATTTTGCAATTTTTTTCCAAACAAACGACTGAAAACCATGAAGTTGTTGTCCGCATTTTAATTTGGACCACCGTCTTTTCCATACTTTCTGCGGCGATGGGTTGGAGCCTGGCGCAATCAGGTGAATATGATCCGGAGGCGTTACAAATTCACCAATGGCTCGGGATAAGCACCTGCGGGCTGTCGGCAGTTTTAGCTTTTGCCATGCGCTCGGGTATGAATCCTCGGCCAACTAATACCCTATTTATTTTGGGTCTAACTTGCCTCACGATCACCGGCCATTACGGGGGAAATTTAACGCATGGTTCTGATTATTTAACCGCTAGTTTGCCGGGTTCAGCGCGCAAAATGCTGGGCATGAAAGAAGCAGAAGCCGAGCGTAAGGAGGTGCCCAAAATCACCAACCTTCCCGAGGCGATCGTGTACACCCAACTCGTGAAACCGCTGCTTACCCAAAAATGTACCTCTTGCCACAATGACCAAAAACAGAAAGGGAAACTTCGCTTAGATACACCGGATTTTATCTTAAAAGGCGGGGAAGATGGCCCCATCATTTCTGAAGGAAAACCCTTGGATAGTGAGCTCATCAAGCGTCTATTGCTGGACGAGAACGATGAACACCACATGCCACCCAAAGGTAAAACCCCGCTGACCGAAAATGAGATTGCCTTGCTCCACTGGTGGGTGCAACATGGGGCCGACTTTACTAAAAAAGTAGCCCAATTACCTGCTGATGAAAAGATTAAAAAAGTGCTCACTGCGTATATAAAAATGGAAGAGACGCAGGAGTCGCCTGTTTTTAAACTTACAATTAAGGCTGCCAACGAGGCGGATCTTGAACGCATTCGCAAACATGGATTATTGGCAAATCCCATTTCGAAAGACCAGAACTTCATCGAAGTTAATGCCATCAATGCTCCTCGCGTGACGAGCAAAGAACTCGCAGATTTACGGGCTATTCAAGAGCAAATTGTCCGTCTGAAATTAGGAAATACGCGTGTTGGTGGAGATTTTATTCAAGAAATTGCCGCCATGCCGCTGCTTATCCATCTCGATTTAAATCACACAAAAATGGCAGATAAGGACCTAGAGGAACTCAAAAACATGGCCTATTTGGAATCAATTAATTTGGTAGGAACCCAAATTACTGATCGAGGTTTAGTACATCTCGCCAAAATAAAATCACTCAAACGCGTCTACTTATGGCAAACACGTGTGACCGAACAAGGTATCCTAACCCTAAAAAAAATAAATCCTGCTTTAACCGTTAAGTCAGGCTTTAAGGGTAAATGGCCATTAGAAGTAGACAGTACGCAAATGGTATTAGCTAAATAGAAATTTTCAAAGAAAAAATTTAATCGTATATTAACCGACTAAATAGAATTACCCAAAATGAATTTTTTTAAAACGCGTTCTTGGCTTATTTTACTTATTGCCATTGGAGGCATTTTTACCTACACGCGCTGCACGGAAACGCAAGCACAAGAAACGGTAATGCCGGATGTCATCGACTACAATTACCACATTCGTCCTATTTTTTCCGACCGCTGTTTTAAATGCCATGGGCCGGATGCCAATAAGCGCAAGTCTGGTCTGCGCCTTGACACTCCGGAAGGAGCTTATGCCGCGTTCAAGGATAATCCATCGATGCATGCCATAGTACCGGGACACCCGGAAAGTTCAGATGTTTTTCAACGTCTAATTACAAAAGATACTTCCTTGCTCATGCCTACGCCAAGTTCACACTTGAGTGTTTCAAAACATGAAATTAATCTCATTGAAAAGTGGATCAAACAAGGTGCGGTTTATAAGCCACACTGGGCCTTTATCAAACCCGTGAAAGGGGCATTGCCAGATGCTGATGAGGAATGGGTGCGCAATCCCATCGACTATTTTGTCTATGCAAAAATGGCGGAGAAATCGCTGAAGCCTAGCCCAGAAGCGTCGAAAGAACAATTATTGAAACGCGTTTCCTTGGACTTGACGGGTTTGCCACCAAGCCTTGAGATGCAAGATCGTTTTCTAAAAGACAACAGTCCACAGGCGTATGAAAAAATTGTCAACGAGCTTTTGGGTAGTAAACATTACGGCGAAAAGATGTCGGTACAATGGTTGGATTTAGCCCGGTATGCGGACTCACATGGCTATCAAGACGATGGACTGCGTACAATGTGGCCTTGGCGAGATTGGGTGATTCACGCATTTAATTCGAATTATTCGTATGCCAAATTTGTCACTTGGCAATTAGCCGGTGACCTATTGCCACGACCTTCCAAAGAAATGTTACTCGCCACCGGGTTCAATCGCAATCATAAAATCACGCAAGAAGGCGGGGTTATCGACGAGGAGTACCGGGTGGAATATGTGAACGATCGGACAAATACATTTTCGAAATCCTTCCTCGCACTGACTTTTGAATGCGCGCGCTGCCACGATCACAAATACGATCCCATTTCGCAAAAAGACTATTACAGCACCTATGCTTTTTTTAATCAGGTGCCTGAAAAAGGATTGTTTGGGACCATCGATGCATCATTTGCAGATCCCCCAAATATGAAAATTACGACCAAAGATGTTCAGTCTATTTTGACGTTTATTCATAAAAAAGATACGGCTTCCGTGGACGTGATGGTCATGGCAGACTCAAGTAAGCGCAGACCTACCTATGTCTTGTCGCGTGGCAATTACGATATGCCCGGTCCTGAAGTGGGTGTCGGAATTCCCAAAAGTATTTTACCCTACTCTGCCTCGAAATATGGCCAAAATAGGCTTGGTTTAGCTCGCTGGCTACTAGAACCTCAAAATCCATTAACATCGCGTGTCTTTGTCAACCGACTATGGACTCAAATCTTTGGACGCGGCATTGTAAAAACCGTTGGGGATTTTGGCATGCAAGGCGAACTGCCCACCCATCCCGAATTATTAGACTGGTTGGCCGTAGATTTCCAAACTCACGGCTGGAACATCAAACGATTAGTGAAACAAATGGTGATGTCGGCGACGTACCAACAATCCTCCACGGTGACTTCTTCGGCCCAACAAGTTGACCCGGAAAATATCTACCTATCCCGCATGTCACGAATTCGCATTCCAGCGGAACAAATTCGGGATCAGGTTTTGGCATCTGCTGGTATTTTAAATCCGGAAATCGGCGGGCCAAGTGTGAAGACCTATCAACCCAAAGGCTTGTGGGAAGTAGCCACTTCCGGCCGTGGATCGTTGATGAATTACATTCAAGATCATAACCAAGATTTATATCGCCGCGGGATGTATGTGTTCATTAAGCGTACCGTTCCTCCGCCCACCATGTTGATTTTCGATGCGAGTAATCGGGATCAATGTGAGGTGCAGCGTGGCCGAACAAACACCCCATTACAAGCTTTGGTGATGATGAATGATCCACACGTATTGGAAAGTTCACGCGTTTTGGCTAGTCAATTTTCACGTGAAAAAGGAAGCATCGATGAAAAATTAAAGCGAGCGTTTAGACGCATTATTTGTCGGGCCCCGAACGAAAAAGAGCTCGCCATGCTCAAAAAATATTATGCCGCTGAGCAAGCATCCTGCACCCAGAATCCTAAAAAGGTTCAGAAACTCATGAAGATTGGGGAATACAAACAGGATAAGGCGACGGTCACGGGATCTACTGCAGCGATGATGCTGACAATTCAATTAATCTATAACATGGAGGAGGCCATCATGCGGGTTTAATATGGAAAACGAATTCTTTAAAAATCGACTGAATATTACGCGCCGGCATTTCTTTGGTCAGGCGGGTGCGGGCATTGGCGGATTGGCACTAGGGTCACTTTTAGTGCCTGAGCTTTTTAAAGGCGATGCGTCCAGCCAAACACTTCCTTTAGGCGTTGCACATTTTGCACCTAAGGCGAAGCGGGTGATTTACCTCTGCCAGAATGGTGCGCCATCGCAATATGAGAGTTTTGATTATAAGCCAACCTTGAATAAAATGGCCGGGCAAGATTTGCCAGCTTCGATTCGGGGGGGCCAACGGCTCACCGGGATGACTGCCTCACAGGATAAATTCCCACTCGTAGGTTCGTTTTATAATTTCAAACAATACGGAAAATCAGGGACCTACATCAGCGATATATTTCCACATATTGGATCGGTGGCTGATGATATTTGTGTCATTCGCACCATGAGTACGGATGCGATTAATCACGATCCGGCATTGACCTTTTTACAAACGGGGGCACAGGTGGGCAACCGACCGAGTATGGGTGCGTGGATGTCTTACGGGTTAGGAAGTGAGAATAAAAACCTGCCGGCATTTTGTGTGTTGCTCTCACGCGGACGCGGAAATGGACAGGGCGTTTATTCCAAACTTTGGACAAATGGATTTTTAGATTCCACACATCAAGGGGTAGTTTTTAGTAGTTCAGAGGACCCGATTTTATACTTAAATGATTCGGATGGAATCGATAAAGCGGGCAGACGACGTATGCTCGATCAGTTAGCTGAATTAAACCACGAGGGCTTTGCGGAAAATAAGGATCCGGAAGTGGAGGCCAAAGTACAACAATATGAAATGGCCTACCGCATGCAAACGGCGGTCCCGGAATTAACGGATTTATCCAAAGAGCCAGATCATATCATCAAAATGTATGGGCCAGAATGTTTGGTTCCGGGCACCTATGCAGCCAACGTTTTACTGGCTCGTAAACTCTCTGAATCAGGGGTTCGCTTCGTGCAAATTTATCATCAGGGTTGGGACTCCCACGGCAACTTGCCGAAAGAAATGGCGATGCAAGCAGAGGATGTGGACCGATCGTCAGCAGCATTAATTTCAGATTTGAAACAGCGGGGATTGTTGGACGAAACGTTGGTTATCTGGGGAGGGGAATTTGGTCGGACGAATTATTGCCAAGGGAAATACACGGTTGACACCTACGGCCGCGATCACCATCCCCGAGCATATAGTATTTTTATGGCCGGTGGCGGCGTAAAGCCAGCAACCGTTTATGGAGAAACAGATGAGTTTGGTTACAATGTGGTGAAGGACCCCGTGCACATCCACGATTTTCATGCGACTGTGCAGCATTTGATGGGCATCAATCATGAGCAATTAACCTACAAACATTTAGGTCGGCGTTACCGATTAACCGATATCGCAGGAAATGTTTTACCCGGATTAATCGCGTAATGGGGAAGGTCGAAAAGATAGGCAATTTGATTTTGTGGAGTCTCCAAGGCTTCCTCATTTTTCTCTTGATTTTCCAGTCAAGCTTTGCTTTGCCGCTTGCAGGTATCGGCCATTTGCATCCCTTGATTTTACATTTACCTATTGGATTTGGGGTCTTGTTGCTGGCCTTATTTGGTCTTAAAAAACACCTTGGCTCATTTGAGGTTTTAACTGAATTTTTGCTCATACTCACCGCCATCTTTTCCTCAATCACAGCTATTTTTGGTTTGTTTTTGGCCAAAGAAGGTGGTTACGAAACGAGTGCGCTTGACTGGCATCAATGGTCGGGCATCGCCGTTTCATTTGTATATTTTGCTTGGGTAATTATTCGTCGAAATCTTATTTTGGGCGCCTCACTTGGGTTCATTGCCTTAGTGATTGCCGGCCACACGGGAGCTAGCATTACGCATGGAGAGGATTACTTGCGTTTTGGAACACAAGCCTCAGAAATTACATCAGAGAGTGTGGTGTTTGAGGACATTGTCCAGCCGATTTTAAAAGCTAAATGTGAGTCGTGTCACAATGACCAAAAAACCAAAGGCGCGCTCAAGATGAATAGCATAGCGAACTTGATGAAAGGCGGAAAACATGGTGCGATTTGGAAGGCGGGCGATGAATTGAATAGTCACTTGGTCCAACGAATCAAATTACCCATGAATGCGAAGGAGCACATGCCTCCGCTGGGGAAGGCGCAATTAACTCCTGATGAAATTACGATCTTACGTTTGTGGGTTAAAGAAGGTGCTTCATTTGAGAAAAAACTGGGGCAATACAGTCCTGATTTTCAGAAGCTAATTAAGCCCGCTGAACTAACAATTAGTACAAAAACGTACGATTTTTCTACTGCTTCGGCGTCCACCATCGAATCCATGAACACGCCTTATTGCACGGTATATCCGATCGCAAATGAGTCCCCAGCTTTGCAGGCAGATTTTTATGTCGCGGCTAAATTCGATCCTAAAACACTATCGGATTTATCACAAGTCAGTGAGCAGTTGGTGGGTTTACAACTCGCTAAAATGCCAATTACCAATGAGTCATTAACTCTTGTTTCGAAGTTCCCTAATCTAGAAAAATTGAACTTGAATTTCACGTCCATCGATGATGCAGGAATAAGCCAGTTGGCCGGCCTAAATCACTTGGAGCAACTAGCCATTTCCGGAACAAAAATTGGGCGGTCGGGAATCGAGAAACTCCTCCCCAACCTTCCGGCCTTGCAAAAAATTCATGTGTGGAGTTCGGGGCTTTCGGCTGAGGATTTAACGGCCTTACGCAAAACATTTCCCAAAGTAATTTTCGATGCGGGATATATCGCGAAAGAAGAAACCTTGCAAATCAATCCGCCGATTTTGGTTAATGAAAATTTGATATTACGACCGGGCGAAAAACTTACATTTAAACATACGTTGCGTGATGTGTTGTTCCGATATACCTTGAATGATTCATTACCGGATAGCTTGCAAAGTCCGGCGACAAAAGCATCCATCGCGATCACAAACTTTATGAAGGTTCGCATTTTAGCCACAAAGGGCGGTTGGCGCGCCAGCAAACCCATCGATCTCCGCGTATATAAATCGCAATTCATTCCAGCGCGCATGGATTTACTTTCTAAGCCAGATCCAAAATATCCGGCAGCAGGTGGGGCGAGTTTAATGGACTTTATTGCAGGTGCACGCGAGGTGAAAGGCGTTCCTAATTTTACGTGGCTGGGATTTAAAAATGCCGACTTAGATGTGGTGGCGAGTTTCGAAAAATCAACGGCGATTCATGGCGTGACGCTTTCGTATTTAGAAAAGACGGATACAGGTGTTTTTCCGCCAACTCGGATTGAGGTTTGGGCAGGGGATTCGCCTACTAACTTGCGCATGGTAGCTACGGCGAAACCGATTCAGCCTACAGAGAAAAAAGGCTTTTCCCCGCGCGGGATTAATATTCCGTTGGCAAATAATGCATACACATATTACCGAATTAAAGCCGTGCGCTTAAAAAATTTACCAAGTTTTGTAGATGAAAAAATCAAAGATTCTTGGTTGCGGGTGGATGAGTTATTGTTTTATTAAACTATTTCAAGCGCAATATTTGCTTAGCTGAAAGTGCCTGATTAAATACAGCCAATCCCCCGATTTTGCCTTTAAAAAAATTCCCCATGCCTTTCTTTAATAGGACGGCACCTACTGTAAAGTCGGATCCATTATTCCCCATCCCATCAGGAAAATAATACGGGTTTTTAGATTGTATTAATCCGTCGGGGTATCCCTTGAAACCTTTTGTATTTAGGATTAATTCTTTTTCTCGGGCAATGAATTTGCCATTTACATACGAGCGGATATATTGTCCATCATATGTGAATGCAACGCAGGTCCAGGTATTCGCTTTCACCTCTTGGGCGCTTGCTGAATAATCGATGGAATAAGGGAATGGCGGAGTAGGTCTGCCCGTATAGGAAATATGCCCACAAACTTGATTTTTGCCATTATAATGAGGCAGAGACACAAATAATCCATATTGGCGCTTGCCCCCATCTTGGTATTCATTCCACATCCCTCCTATAAAACCTGTTTGCTCGCCTGTCCATTTTACCCAGGCCATGACGGTAACGCCTTGACCGGGTCCGAAAATATTTAAGTCCGCTGTTTTTGAGTTTGATAGGGCAAGGTAAGCCTCATTGCCGAATACTGCAGAATATCCACTTAAAGGTCCTTCATCGATTCGAGGTATGTTCCCATTCATTTCAATTAAGGCAAAATCACCTTTCAATGAATTACGAGATTGACCAGCCAATTCTTTAAAGTCCCATAAAGCAACTAGGTTTTTATTTTTCAAAGCATACTTAACAGGTGACTGTGCCCATAGTTGAGCATATAAACATAAAAAAAGCACTAAAAATGTAACTTTGGCTTGCGTAGAAACTTCCATAAGATTAATGCATTTGACCCTTTTCTGTGAGTAAAGCGTACGCCTCATCCCAGCTTGGAATGGTCTCCGACTCATACCCATAAGTTGGCCCTGTCGCAATTTGCTTAAACGCTTTCATGGCCTTAAGATGTGCGCCACTTCGCAAATATTTGAGCATGATTTCTCTACTTTCCCACGCCGTAATTGTGCATTGATATTCATTTACTTTTTTAACATCACAATGCAGATTTCCTTCCGCTATTTGAGCCTGGCGAAATGACGGAATGGCTAATAGCCAAAACCGAAGATAAGCGAAGAAGCCTTTGGGCTTTAAACCCGTGAGTGAGATGTACATATTATTTACCGTTCCAGCCGTCTTTTATTCCCTTGACTAAATCCTCAGAGCTCCCTAATTCATAGCCAAACAACCCTGCGACTACCGCTAAATGAAAAATAAGCACTCCCTTTTGCCACATCGGACGCTCTTTCCAAGGCTGAGCTTGATCAAATGGATCAAATGCTAATGCAATTCCGAATCGAGTAGCAGCTTCAAAAGCCGAGTGTTTTACGATTAATTCATATAGTCCAAAAAGGACGAAACCGATGTATAAGTATTTGTTAAAAGATGTTTTCATGTTTTTTTATATTTAACAAATATATTTGCAAAAATTGAATTTGTAATCACACCTACTTATGTCATTCCAAGCCTACCTAGATAACATTCAGGCCAAAACAGGAAAAAGCGCTGAAGATTTAAAATCACTAGCCGAACAAAAAGGTTTTCTAAAAAACGGTCAACTGATTGCATCCGTAAAAGCAACCGATGTGACGAACTAGCTTAAAGAAGAATTCGATTTAGGCCATGGGCACTGCATGGCAATTTGGGCATTGTTTAAGGGAAAAGCTTCCTAGTGATCTAGCAATCGTCTGTGGTAATTTATTTGGCCTAAATGATAGGCTAAATGAGTCTCCAAATGGATAAAAATATAGGAGACTGTTTTCTCTTCGTCGAAGATTTTAATCGGATAAATACTTCCCAAATTCTCTTCTGGGAACTCACGCAAAACACGTAATACAATCGGGTGAATTTCTTCCAGCATCGCTAAAAGTATAGCGCGGGATAAACCCGTAGAAGAAAACTCAAGCGGACGATCTCGAACATAGCCCGTGTTCGCATAAACCGCACCGAAAAATGTATTCAAATTCCCCATCAAGTGGAGAAATACATTTCCTCCAGAATTATTTATCCCCAGTGCTATTTTCCAGATGGATGCTTCATCCACATAGGATTCAATTTCAATACGCAGCGCTTTTAGATCGCGATCGTACAAAGGGATTAGTTCATTTATAAGCATGTTAGGAATTTAATTGTCGTATGGACTCATCTAATCGGTGTTGATTTTTCAGAGATGAAAGTTCATGATGGGGGCTTTTCAATGAGTTACATTCCTCCAAGGACATGATTACAACTCCTGTATCCTTCCCTCGATTTATGATCAATATATCTACATTTTCAATGACACGACCGAAGTAGTTTTTAATGTCTTTTCTGAAATCTGAAAGAGTCGTTGTTAACATATTGTGCAATCATATATACTTAAATTTACAAAACCAAAAATTTATCGCTTTGCCCACATATAGACAAATGCTGTCAACACCTGAAAATCTCTCCTATGCGCGCGGCGAAATTTAGAAAACCCACACCGCAAGCGTTCATTATTTTTTTATATTTACCTACACTATTTAACTCACCTATGAAAAATCGATTAGCCGGAATCATCTTCCTATTGATCCCATTACTTGGATTTTCTCAATCCAAAATTAAACCCGAAAATGCCTTAAAAAATTACCTTACGAATGGCGACCAAAACTATGCTTGGGAACTAAAGGATTCTGCCAACTTCGGTGGCGCCAAAGCATATCAGCTCGTATTGACTTCGCAAAAATGGCAAGGGATCATGTGGCGGCACCAACTTACCATTATCATTCCGTCAACCGTGCAATACGACGGCGCACTACTTTTCATCACGGGCGGAAGTAATAAAGATGAGCAACCGAACTGGAGTAAAGAAGATAAATTATGGCCTGTTTTAAATGCGATTGCGTCAAAGAATAAAGCGGTGGTTGCCCTAATCAAACAGGTACCTAATCAACCGTTTTATGGTGGAAAAACAGAAGACGAATTGATTACGTATACCCTAAACGAATTCCGTAAAAATAAAGATTACACATGGCCCTTGTTATTCCCAATGGTGAAGTCCACTGTTCGTAGCATGGATGCTATTCAGGAATTTGTTGCCAAAAAGACAAAACATGCCGTCACAAATTTTGTGATTGCTGGCGCATCGAAGCGCGGATGGACCACCTGGTTGTCGAGCGCCATCGACGATAAGCGCGTAAAAGCAATTGGGCCCATGGTGATCGACATGTTAAACATGCCAAAATCCCTAAGTTACCAACTTGAAACTTATGGCGAATATAGTGACCAAATAGAAGATTATGTCAAAATAGGTATCCCACAAAGCACAGAAAGCCCTGACGGTAAGGCGATTACAGCAATGATTGATCCTTATTCCTATCGGGAGAAACTGACCGTTCCCAAGATGATATTTGTTGGCACAAACGACCCCTACTGGACTGCTGATGCCATCAAGCTTTATTTCGATCAAATTCCTGGAAAAAATTTAATCCACTATGTACCGAATGCCGGACATGATTTGGCGGGTGGAAAACAAGCGCTTGAAGGATTGAGTGCGTTCTTTGGTTTGACTTTACAAAACAAGGATTACCCAGTAAGCACCTGGAATGTGGTGAAAGGTAAGGATGGGTTTGAATTAACGGTGCAAGCAAAACCGGAAGAATTAGTAGAGGCTGCAATATGGGCAACGACTTCGGCTGATCGGGATTTCCGAAATAATTTATGGCAAACGCGTCGGGTAAAATATGAGGGGTCAACAGTAAAATATACGATTCCTTTTGTGAAAAAAGGATACCAAGCTTTTTACATGGATTTGAAATACAAAGACCCGAATGGGGGAACGTATACGGTAAGCACGCGTTTGTTTACAACGGATACAGAAAAGGTTTTATAAGATTTGTTGGGGCATTGAACGTGCCCCAACAAATCTTTAATAAAAAACAGTATATAGTGCGGCTACTATTCCCATGACTAAAATGGAAATAATCGCAAACTGCTTCGATACAAGGAAGTCGGCGCGCTCCACATCCAATCCTTTTGGATTATCTTTTGAATTGCGATCTGCCAAAGAGATCACTACCATCAATGCGACCAAGAGCAGATAGACCCACATCGTCACATTCAGGAATGGAATAGGATTCCCGCCGATAAACGTGTGTAAGTTTTTGAACAAAACGACGAGTGGAATGGAAGCGACTGCGGCGACGATGGCGGCCGACGAGGTAGTCCGCTTCCAAAATAGGCCCAAAGAGAACAAAGCGAAGGCTCCTGGCGTCAAGTAATTAGAATACTCTTGGATAAACTGATAGGCTTGTTCGAGTTGGCGTAATTGCGGAGCAATCAACAAAGCAATCCCAAATGATACCCAAATTGCGATGCGTCCAACCCAAACTGTTTGGGCCTCTGTAGCATTTGGGTTAAGGGATTTTTTATAAATATCTAAACTAAAAATAGTTGAAATACTGTTACTTTTCCCGGCCAATGAGGCCACGATTGCAGCCGTTAAAGCTGCAAAAGAAAGCCCTTTTAGTCCGGCAGGTAACAAATTCATGAGGGTAGGATACGAATGGTCCGGCTTCACGATTCCGGCAATAGTCATTTCATTTTGGAAAGCGCCATTTTGGTATAAGACATACATCGCGATCCCCGGGATGACACAAATAAGTGGCATCAATAATTTTAAAAAGGCGGCAAACAAAATTCCCGCTCGGGCTGTTGGTAAATCCGCTCCCAAAGTCCGTTGGACAATGTACTGATTACATCCCCAATAGTTTAGGTTATTAATCCACATACCTCCAAATAAAATCGCAAAGCCGGGTAGTACGTCGTAGTACTTATCTCCCTCCGAAAAAATCATATGAAAATGGTCGTCGGCCTGCGTGCGTAACTCCAACAATCCTCCGAAAACGCCTCCGCTGTTAAATCGATCAGAAACCATATCGAGAGACAAATAAGTCACCACGAGGCCACCAATAATCAAGACAATTACCTGAATAAAATCCGTGTATCCGATCACCTTCATCCCACCCAAGGTGATGAAAATAGCGAATAAAGCGAGACCTATCATGGCATATAAAAAGGGAATGGATGTGATGCTTTCGATCGCCAAAGCTCCCAAGTACAGAATCGATGTTAGGTTGACAAAGACATACAACAACAACCAAAAAACAGCCATAATTGTCGCGACGGTATTGTTGTAGCGCTGCGACAAAAACTGTGGCATTGTATAAATTTTATTCTTTAGGAAGATGGGAACAAAGAAAATGGCAACGATTACGAGTGCGGCTGCCGACATCCATTCGTAGGAGGAGATGGCTAAACCAATCGCAAATCCGGAGCCGGACATGCCGATGAAGTGTTCGGCAGAAATATTGGAGGCTAATAAAGATGCACCGATGGCCCACCACGTTAGTGATCCTTCAGCAAGGAAAAAATCTTTTGTGGAAACCTCTGTTTTCTTTTTTCGTTGGTATACCCAATAGCCATAACTGGTGACGGAGATAAAATATAATAGAAATACGACGTAATCGAGTGATTGTAATTGTTTCATGAATGGTCAATAGGTTCAGAGCTCTAAAGCTCACATGTTTCAAACTTACCGAAATTCAATTAAATATCACTTGGATACTACATTAATTTCAGTGAATCGATATTCATTTCTTTGATGAATTTACTGATGACTTTCGGGCTAATTTCCGGGAGATCTCCTACCCGAAAAAGAACAGGAAGCTGGCTATATTTCTCGATGAATGTTTCCGTTGCGGCATTGGGTTCGCCATTAAAGACAATTCCGGCAATCGCAATCTGACGATGCTGCAAAGCCTCAATGGATAACATGGTATGGTTAATGCTTCCTAGGTAATTTCTGGAAACAAGAATAACAGGAATTTGTATTTGTTGGATGAGATCCAGCATCACATCTTGATCATTGAGCGGAACCATCAAACCTCCGGCTCCCTCGACAATTAAATGATTAGAAGTCTGCGGTAATGTAAAATCAGAAAGCTCAATTTGAACTCCATCTAACGCAGCCGAGGCATGTGGAGAAAGCGGGGCGTTTAGTCGGTGCCTCTCCGGATGAAACACCGATTTTGTATTTGATATGAGTGATTGAACTTTCATGGTATCGGTCCAATGTAAATCTCCGGATTGTACGGGTTTCCAATAATCCGCTTGAAGGTATTCAGTTAAAATGGCTGAAACAACGGTTTTCCCAATCTCCGTACCTATTCCTGTGATAAAAAATTGCATTGTCTGATTATCTAATTTTGGCAAATTGTAAGCGTTTTCCAGATTTTTCTGGATTGAATTTTCCTGCCTCGTATGCGAGGTGACCGCTCACAAACGTGCGCTTAATTTCATGTTCAAATGTTCGTCCCACGACAGGTGCCCACCCACATTTATAAGCGAGTGAATCCGAAGTAACGGTCCAGGGATTTGAGGGAGCCACTTCGACGAGATCAGCGAAATAACCTTCCCGGATGTAACCGCGATCTACCATGCGGTAGCAATCTGCGACGCGGTGACTTGTCTTGTTCATTAAGGTTGTGAGGGATAACTCGCTGCGGCCAACTAGTTCGAAAAGCATTAATAGGGCGTGCTGGACCATCGGAGCACCCGATTTGATTTGAAGATACGTGCCGGATTTCTCCTCGAGGCTGTGGGGCGCATGGTCCGTAGCGATGAGGTCTATGCGCCCATCTTCTAATGCCTTTACTAATTCCAATCGATCGGCTTCCGATTTCACCGAGGGATTCCACATGATTGTACTTCCCAACGAAGGGTAGTCGGCATCCGAAAAACAGAGATGGTGAATACACGCTTCTGCGGTTACGCGTTTTTCGGAGATGGGTCCCGGGCTAAACAATTTTGCTTCGGCGCCGGTCGAGATATGAAAGAAATGGAGGCGGTTATTGTGCCGCTTTTGAATTTCGAGTACCCGCTTTGTCGCCACTTCGCAGGCTTCGGATGAACGAATGGCGGGGTGGAATTCCACGGGAATATCGTCCCCATAGACTTGTTGGTAATGACGTAAGTTCTTTCGAATAATTGAATCATCTTCACTGTGTAGGGCGACTAAAGTTTCTGCGCGGGAAAATAATTTTTCGAGGTATAGCGGGTTATTGGCTAGAATTTCTTGATTTTCTAGGTAAAGCCCGTCGTCGGTAATTCCACAAACACGTTCGTTATCTACTCGAAGAGCTTCTTCCAAATTTGCGGCGGTGACGCCCATAAAAAAGGAGTAATTGGCCGATGATTTTTGTGCGGCGAGCTGGTACTTTTCTTCTAACAATTCGCGAGTGAGCGTATTGGGAATGGTGTTAGGCATATCCATAAATGACGTAATTCCTCCGGCGACGGCGGCCATGGATTCGCTTTGGATATCTGCTTTGTGGGTTAAGCCGGGGTCTCTAAAATGGACTTGATCATCGATCATGCCGGGAATTAAGTAATTCCCAAGTAGATCAATAACCTGAGCGTGGGGTTCGGAAATCCAAGGGCTAATGCGTTCGATACGTTCGCCGGATACAAGCAAATCCGTTTGAATTAATTGGCCCTCGTTCACAACAAGGGCATTGGTGATTACATATTTCATTTGTTGGCTGCGCGATCTAAGCGATCATTAATGGTAATTCCCAACCCATAGGCTGGAAGTCGTTCGACAATAATTAAATCTAACTCCATGTTATCTAAGGTATGAAGTGCTGCAAATAGATTTTTTGCGGCTTCTATTGGATCGCCACTAGGGGCGAGCACGAGATTCACGTCCACATGGATACTTTCTATTTGTATAGATTTAAACCACAGAATACCTACCCTTTTTTGCTTAACGGCACTAAGCATAAATAGCGGCTCATAAGTCACAATCAATTCACATGTTGGCGCATAATGCTTGGCGTGTTGGCCCGGCAGCGAAGCATGGGTTAAAGCGCCTGTTCGATTTAAAATTCGGCCTACTGATTCTTCAATTGTCTCGATTGAAATCGCGCCATGTCGTAGCAAAACAACATCATTCCCTTCGAACCCGACGATTGTTGATTCCACGCCTGATTGACAAGCGCCACCGTCTAGGGTATAAATAGCGGGAAAATACGCCTCCACATGTTCAGCGGTGGTTGGGCTAATGCGATTAAATGGATTAGCGCTGGGCGCTACAAGCGGAAAATCTAGTTGGTTTAAAAGACTCAATGCCGCAGGGTGATTCGGAATACGAATAGCCACATTTTCTTGATTTGCTGTGACTAATTGGCTAACCGATTGATTTTTAGGCAAAATCATTGTTAAGGGACCAGGCCAAAACTGTTTGGCAAGTTGGTCCGCTTTATCAGGAAATCGTTTGACCAAAGTACGTGCTTGACTGATGGAAGCGACGTGCACGATAAGCGGATTTGTCGTTGGCCTTTTCTTTGTCTCAAATATCTGGGAAACGGCTTTTGAATTGAATACATTGGCTGCTAAACCATAGACGGTTTCGGTGGGTAAGCCGATTAGCTCCCCTTGATTTAGTTGCTCACAAATAAGCGTAATATCAGTCGTAATCATATTTTTTACGGGTTACAAAAATCACAATACATGGGATCCTCTTTCAACATTTTATGCCCGGCTGGGCGATTTTCGGTACAGGTGCATGATTGGCAAGCATAAATTTCTGCCTTGACACTTCGTGTAGGTTTGCCACAAAGTGCACAAGGTAAACCGCGCACTTTTTCTTGAAGCCGAAAACCGGGTACTTGACAAGCGGGACATACGGTTTTCATTTGTTGGATCAGTGAAGCTGTCATCGTTTCAATCACGCCCATGCGGGTTTCATTGTGCATGGCCCGCATATCGGTTTCAACTGTACATTGACCAAACCGACTAAAAAAGTGTTCAATGGTTTGGAGAAGCACCTGTTTATCATGAATCCCTTTCACACAAACGGAAGCGTCTTTTTCGCTTTTCTTAACAATGAGGGCGTGGGTCGGGAATTTTACTTGCGTTAAAAAAGCGTCTAAAGGTTCGAGCGAGTTCAGTGTAATTTGGCGGTAATTGGTGTTACTTTCTAGCTTTCGCACAACAAATTCCCAATTATTTTTCTTGTCGGTGACGAGTAAAAACTCCTCATGAGCCGGCATGAACGGAATACTGGGATGGGGTCCAAATGAACCCTCGGAAGCGATGGCTAGGTCTACTGAAGCGATGTCCATGGCCATTTGGCATTTCTTTCGCGCGGCTTCAAGCGGGCTATCTATCCGATTTATCTCTCCTGAAAATGTCCCTAGTTGGTCCGTATCCAACTGATCTGTCACAAAGCAATAAACGCCTAATTCCTTAGTTAGCTGTGGGGCAATTGCCTGTTCTTTACCATGCATGGTGGCAATTACGATTCTACGGCCCTTGAAGTGGGATACACTATCCATGATTAATTTGAAGAAATGGTGGCATCCCTATGGTGATGTTGAACGGGAAGGTAACCTCCATGATAATGGCGGGGAACTCCAAGTCACTTTTAACTAGTTTGGCAAGAACTCCTATCAGAAAAAATAGGCGTGTTGGGTTTTTTAGATTAAAAATTAACAGTTCAAAATTAGACATCTATTCGTTAATGATTACCTAGAAAAAGGCGGAAAAGATTCAACAAAAGAATAATTAATACACAAACGATAAGCTTACCGGTAATTGGATCGGGTGAGTAAATGCTACAAATAAGACCGACTACGATACCTAAAATATGTAACAAAATTAAAATGCTTAGGTAAGCTTTCTTCACATTTTGAAATTATTTACAAAGTAATGTGACATTGTATGATAATTTTTATTTAAGTTTATAATACAATACATTAAGCTCTTTTATGAACTATACACTAAATCAATTACAGATTTATTTAAAAGTTGTACAAACCTTGAGTATAACTAAAGCGTCAGAAGAATTAAACCTGACGCAGCCTGCGGTATCTATTCAGATAAAAAACTTTCAAGCGCAATTTGAAATCCCTTTGATTGAGATCATCGGAAAAAAAATTTACGTGACTGATTTTGGCATGGAGATTGCGAAATCAGCTGAAGGTATAATTGATCAAGTATATGCGATTAATTTTAAAACAATGGCATTTAAAGATCAATTGTTGGGCCGACTTAAAGTTTCAATTGTGTCAACAGGTAAATATGTTTTACCTTATTTTTTGACGGAGTTTTTGAATACCAATCCAGGGGTTGAGATAAGTATAGATGTGACGAATCGCGAAAAAGTATTTCATAACTTGGAGAACAATGAAGTCGATTTCAGTCTCATCTCGACGGATGTCAATAGCCCTAGTTTTGAATACATTGATATCCTAGAAAACGATCTTTACTTGATTGGTAATGCAGAAACTGCCAAACGAAATCCCACTTTTTCATTACGCGAGTTTAATAATGAACTCCCTTTAATTTTTCGTGAAAATGGATCAGGAACACGAAAAATCATGGAAAATTATTTGAAAAAACAAGGAATACATATCTTGAAAAAAATTGAGCTGGTATCCAATGAGGCCGTTAAACAAGCCATCATGGCGGGTTTAGGCTATTCCATTATGCCCATGATCGGAATAAAAAATGAATTAAAAAGTGGTCAATTGGTGATTATTCCACGAAGTGGACTTCCAATAAGTACGACATGGAAATTGATTTGGCACAAAGAGAAAAAACCGTCGCCTGTGGCTAAGGCATTCATGGATTATATCATTGCTAAAAAAGATGAAATCAGAATAAACCACTTTAATAAATAAAGCCAAACAAATCTGCTTGGCTTTAATGTTACCCCTTTTTCATTAATTAAATATCTAACTGAATCTAAACAGTCAAATGTCTATGGCACAAACTTAAAAGGGATGATTGATTAAAAAAAATTAATTTCATTATGCTTTTTATAAAGAAAATTAATGTTCTTAAGCTTTCACGCGTAAGGTAAGACCTGTGATTTCCACATCATATTTGGTTAAGCCTACCGTAGCCGGTCCCTGCGTAAGAGCTCCCGATGAACTGAATGTTGACCCGTGTGCCGCACACAAAAACGAAGATGAACTTTCTTTATATTCAACCGTCGCCCCGGCATGTGGACACACAGATGAAAAGGCGACAAAGCTAGCAGCCGTATTTCCTGTCGCGGTTCGGATAACAATAAACCCATTTTTGGCAATAAAATTATTGACCGCCTTTAATTCGGTTTCTAAGTTTATCGTACTCCCACTTGTGGCTCCAGCCGGCGTATTCATTGCGCTAGGAGCTCCCATTTGATCTTCCGAACATGCAGTAGTCATGCATGCCAAACACACAGCAGAAAAACTGCCCGTCAGTGTCGTCAAAAATTCATCTCTTTTCATAAGAATGTCATATTTATATACGATGTAGTAACGATTATGTGCGCACTTTGTTTAAAAAAAAATAAAAAATAAACCCCTATAGCATTCATTTTCAAGAGATTAGACCTAGTCATTTAAAAACAAATCAATTAGATTGGCTGTTACACACTAAAATCATGTCATGAACAACTGGCTTACAACGGGAAATTGCTTAGAGAAAACGTATACATTCGCCAGCTTTGAGGCAGCGATGCTATTTATGCAACAAGCCACACTAAAAATTACGGCTTTAGACCATCATCCCACGTGGACAAATACCTACAATCGAATTCACGTATCTCTACAAACGCATGATGCGGGAAATCAAGTAACGCAAAAAGATTTGGCCTTAGCGAACGAATTAGATGAGCTTTTTCAAAATTTTGATTAATCGCAAGCTTCCCCCACAATTACTTCTCCATTAAAAGAGCCACCATAAATCTTATTTAAAATAATTCTAAATAGTGTTGCAGAATTAGATTTGCCTCCCTACATTTGTGCTCTATTTAAAATTAGTCTAAATAAAATTTGTGTGAAAAAAGTGCTATTCGTCTTTGTATTGCTACTTTCCTTTTCCTCCAATGCTCAATTAGGGTCGATTTCTGGGTTAATTACCTCGGAATCAAATGAGGCCCTTCCAGGCGCAACGGTCGTTTTAGTGGGTACCGTTCGCGGGGTAGAAAGCAATGTCAAAGGGAATTATGTCCTGAAAGGCCTGAAGCCCGGATCCTACACCGTCAAGGTTAGTTTTGTGGGCTATGAACCAAGCACAAAAGAAGTCACCATCCTAGGTGGAGAGCAACGCGAAATTAATTTCAGCCTAAGCGATGTAACCGAACTTCAAGGGGTCTCTGTCTTCGCACAATCTGGTGTAAAAGGCAATACATTTTTACCGCAAGTAAATGATTACACCATCACAGCAGGTAAAAAAAATGAAGTCATTGTGCTTGATAACCTTCAAGCGAATTTAGCGATGAATAACTCGCGTCAAATTTTCTCCAGAACTCCTGGAATCTCGGTCTGGGAAAGTGATGGTTCCGGCATTCAATTAGGTGTGGCTTCTCGGGGGCTTTCGCCCAATCGCTCCTGGGAATTTAATGTGCGCATGGATGGGTACGACATCACGCCTGACCCCATGGGCTACCCAGAAGCCTATTATACGCCACCCATGGAGGTAGTTGATCGCATCGAAATCATTCGTGGTGCGAGCTCCTTACAATACGGCCCGCAGTTTGGGGGACTGATGAATTTCGTTTTACGCAAACCTGATTTATCTACCAAGCTGGTCGTAGAAAGTCAAAATACGACCGGAAATAATGGGCTATTTAGTTCATTTAACTATGTAGGAGGTACGTCAGGCCGACTGTCCTACACGACCTATTATCAAAAAAGACGTGGAAATGGTTGGCGCCAAAACGCTTATTTCAATACCGACCACTCGCACGCTGAGGTTTCCTATGCGATATCGAACAAACTAAAAATAGGTGGGCAGTTGACCTACATGCAAACAGAAAGCCAACAAGCCGGCGGGTTAACCGATGTGGCTTTTGCGCAAAATGCCCAACAAAGTTTGCGGGCTAGAAACTGGTTTAGTAACCCTTGGTTTATCTATGCCTTGACGGCCGACTATGTCGTTAATGCAGAATCTAAACTTAGCTTGAAATATTTTGGTACTACGGCTGAGCGCAATTCCATTGGATTTACACGAGCCATCACAGAAATTGACCCATTGGGAAATCGACAGGTGGACCGCGATCTTTATCAAACCAATGGTGCTGAATTACGCTACCTCGTAAATTATCGATTGGGCGCTTGGAAAAACACCGTGGCAACGGGGCTTCGTTATTTTCACGGCGCAATGCAACGCAAACAAGTGGGGGTAGGCAGCAAAGGAGATGACATGGATTTTGCGATTCAAGGTTTGTATACCCGTGATTTAGCCTTCCAAAATATCAATTATGCCGCATTTGCAGAAACCATTCTACGGCCCACCGAACCCTTGCTCATTACACTTGGAGCACGTTTAGAAAAAATTGACACCCACATGGCTGGTCAGTCGGGATTAAGTGCTGCTGGTTTGCCAATAGCCGCTACACCGAGTAGCCGTGGAAGATCCTTCGTTTTACTGGGTGCAGGAACTGAATATAAAGTTAGTCCAAACACAAAATTGTACAGCAATATTGCGCAAGCATATCGCCCTGTTTTGTCCTCTGATTTATTGCCTCCGGCAACAACGGATATCATTGATCCTAATTTATCAGACGCGAAAGGTTTCAATTTTGACCTAGGTTACCGCGGGGAAATAAGCAATTATTTGACCTTTGATATAGACTATTTTTATCTGGATTATGCCAATCGCGTAGGGACTATTGCGCAAACAAATAACGAAGGAAAAATTTACCAATACCGAACGAATCTGGGGCATTCGGTTTCAAAAGGGGCGGAGGCGTACATTGAATTTAGCCCTACGACTGCCTGGTTAAAACACCAGCGTTTGGGAAACATTTCCATTTTTGCATCGGTAGCAGTCATTCGTGCGCGCTACTTAGACTTCAAAACTACTTCCGTCGTTAATGGCAAAATTGTCGAAGCAAACCTATCAGGCAAACAGGTGGAGAATGCGCCCGACAAAATTAACCGCTATGGGATAACCTATTCCAAAAAGGGCTTATCGGTCAGTTGGCAAATCAGCGACATCAGTCAAGCCTTCGCTGATGCGAGCAACACCGTAAAACCGAACGCGGCAGCGACCACTGGACTAATCCCGGGCTACCAAGTTCAAGATATTTCTGGATCTTATAAGTTTAAGAAATATGCTCAATTGATATTTGGGGTAAACAATCTGACAGATGCGCGCTATTTTACCAGAAGATCAGGTGGATATCCGGGTCCTGGTATTTTACCAGCTGACGGTCGGACTTGGTATGTAGGCTTGAATGTGAAGTTGGTGAATTAACCTAGCGAACTTTGGTAATTCTAAATCAAACATAACATCACTACAAATAAAAAGAGAGGCATCATGCCTCTCTTTTTATATCAAACCCAAAACGAATTTGAATTTATTGAACAGACCAATCGATGTAACTTCCAGAAGTTGTTCCCAACTTATTTAATTCTGCGTCAATAGAGGCAAATTTGGCTGCTGCAGCTTTACCGGTATCATTTAATACACCATCTGAAACATAAAATTTATCACGAGCAGCTGCACTCTTGTAGATAAATAGAAGGCCAATTTTATTATCAGACTTGCCTCTAACATGATTCAAAATATGGACTTCGCAATCAAATGCTTTTGATGCTGCAGGAATCCACTTTGACTTAAAAAGCGCCAAATATTGCGCTTGCGTAGCAGATCCTTTAAGCTTAATAGAGACATTGTGAATGCCAATTAAACTTCCCTTTGGTAAGCTTACAGCAAATGTGTTTGCACTGAATAATACGAAAGCGCAAAGAATTAATAGATTTTTCATTTTGATTATTGTTTAATTAGGTGAATTATTTCTTTTGAGATGCTGCAACCTCAGCATACAATGCCGTTGGGTCAAAAAAGCGGTATTCACTAACGATTTTATCGCCTTCCCAAATAAAGGCAAGATGCAATGGAGCCGAAATGTCTTTATTAGTAAACTTTCCTTTACCAGTCCACATACACCAAACTCCGGTATGAACTCTTCCGTCAGCAAAAACAAACGTCTTAATGTTATCCGTCGTTACCTTTATATCCGAGAAAAAATCATGGTTCATGCGCTCATTCGCTACAAAACCTGCACGTCCACCAGGATTTGGCTTTGTTTTTCCGCCTTCTTGATTAGCGGACATTTGATCATAAATCTTAACCGTGTCAACATAGATTTCATAAATCTTTGTTGAATCATTTTTCATGTAGGCTTCCAAGGCCTCTCTTACTTTTTGAGACTTTTCATTTTGTGAAGAAAATGTTCCAGTATCTGGATCAGATGGGGATACCTCAGCTTTTTTTTCTGGTGCAGTACAAGCAAACATCATTGCCATGACCATCAGGGGAAATAGTAGTAATTTTTTCATAATAAATAGTATTTAGAATAAGTTAGTTTGGCTAAATATAAGTATCATTTTGAAACCAAAAACAAATTCCACTTTATTTTTTGAAAAAAATCAACAAAAAAGCCCCCAGTATAGTACCGGGGGCTCTGCAAAATAGCGATACGATTTTCTAAATAATGATTGATTCTTTAAATGACTTATACCTTTCGATCATCTCGTTAATATAATTCAACTTATCATTTTTCATTCTTGTTTTTACCACACCTGTATACGTATCACCTAAGTGATCATAATAAAAATCAGTTGTAAATAGAGCAATATCAACCATAATGGGAAATGTTTCCATCCCTTTAACTTCTAATAAATAATGAACTTTCTTCTTATTTTGTTCACCCTTCTTCCGGCTCAAAAATCCCATAGATTCCAGTTTTTTCAACCGATTTGATAACATTTTACTAGGCATCAACTCTGGGGCAGCTTTAAATTCATTAAAAGTAGACTTATGAAAAAATATCATGTCTCTCAATATCAATAAAGTCCATTTATCCCCTATAACATCCAAGCCGGTTGCGATAGGGCACAATGACCTAAACTTCACTTTATTATCATTTTCCATTAGGCGGTAAAAATACTAGAAGATTATTTAAATCCGATTTTTTCCAATCCTTTATGGCTAATCACAATTGCTTCTAATGCCGTTTCGTTGAAACAAGCATCTTGCTCCACGAAATAATACGCCATACCCGACAATTTTTTGTTGGCTAAAATACGCTTGAAATCAATCTTTCCGTTCCCTACTGGAGCAAACCGACCTTGATCATCCATATCTTTCACATGCCAAATCTTAAAACGCCCTGGGTAGCGATTGAAATACGCCACTGGATCTGCCCCCGCTTTGGTCACCCAGTATAAGTCCATTTGAAAGTTGACATACTTAGGATTGCAATGCTCCAAAAGGTAATCTATGGTAACAATACCTTCGGCATCTTTCATAAACTCAAAATCGTGATTGTGATACAATAACTGCAAACCAGCCGCAGCACATTTCTCGCCTAATTTGTCTAAGATTTCGGCCAAATTCTTTGCACCACCTTTCATGGTCATCCGTTTGTTCACATTGTCAAACCCAAACAATCCCATCGGAGGAACTGGAATTACGAAATACTTGAATCCAGCTACTTTTAAATCAGCGATTTGTTGGTCTACATTTTCAAAATTAACCGTTCCTTGATGTGCTGAAATAGGCGTTAATTTCATTTCGTCCAAAAGCGCCTTGAAATCTGCTGGAGATAAATTGTAAAATTTGCCGTTGTTGTAACCCGCTGATTCAACGTTTACATAACCCGCTTGAGCTACTTTTTCTAAGGTTGCACGCGCATCTTTCATCGCATCGCGAACTGTGTACAAGGCTAAACCGCCAAAAGGTTTTTCAGATTGAATCGCTTGATTTGACGGTCCAAAAGAGAATAAGGATACGGCCATCAGGACACATACCACTACAAATGATTTAATTTTCATGAATAATTAGGTTAAATTCAATAAAGGCACAATTTAATGTATTTATTTGATAAAATAGAACTGGTCTATAGTTTATGTAAAGTTGGCCAAGCTATAATAACTTAACATTCGAAAAAGTAAACTAGTCATGGAATAATTTAATATCCCACCTATCTCAATAGAATTTAAATCCCGTATTTTTGGCCTTTCAAAACGTACCCACATGAAATTAGCTAGTAAAATTATCGGCGGCATATTCGCTTTTTTATTCCTTGTCTTAATCATCATTTGCGAAAGAGATCGGCCTGTGGACGAGTTAATTCCTTTGTATGCCAATCAGAATTCCAAGTTCATGCCCATCTTAGGGATGAACGTGCATTACCGCGACGAAGGTATTCAAACGGATTCTATACCCATGATTTTATTGCATGGCATGTCGTCATCCTTAAATACATGGGACAGCGTAGCGATGGGTTTAAAAGCTGAGCGGCGCGTAATTAGTTTGGATTTGCCGGGCTTTGGCTTAACCGGCCCTTCCCCAGAAAATGCCTATAATTTTACTTACTACAACAAATTCATTGATTCATTTACAACCCGTTTAAAGATCAAGCGCTTTATCCTGGCAGGCAATTCCATGGGCGGCGCCATTTCTTGGAATTATGCGTTGCACAATCCACAAGGTCTTGCCAAAATGATCTTGATCGATGCCGCCGGGTATCCTAAAAAAGGGGAGAGTGGATCATTAGGTTTCAAAATAGCTTCCACACCGGTTATCAATAATTTGTTGCTTTACGCGACCCCAAAATTTCTAGTGCGCAAAAGTTTAGAGACCGTTTATTACGACCCTGCACGTGTAACGGATGCGCAGGTGGAACGTTTTCATGATGTGGCCATTCGGGAGGGAAACCGAGCAGCTGCTTTACAAATTTTTAAAGGTTCGTTTACAGGTAGTTCCCAACGATTCTTGAATTCGCCAGTTCCAAAAATTAAAGATATCAAAACCCCTACATTAATCTTGTGGGGCGATAAGGATAACCTAATTGGCGTAAATAATGTGGATAATTTCCTACGCGATATATCAGGAAGCCAAGCAGAAATCTACCAAAACGTGGGCCATGTTCCCATGGAAGAAGTCCCCGGGAAAGTTGTTGCGTCTATGTTGAAGTTTGTCCGATAACTACACGAATAATGGCTTTTTGGCGCATTTCCGTGGCATTCAGATCGACAAATATATGTGAAAAATAGTCGTTACCTTTACCCAAATTTTTCCCTTTCTTGCACCTAAGCGCATCATGCTAAAACGCCTAATTTATCTCTCCTTGGTCATTTTCATATCCTGTGAAAAGCCTACCGAAACCCCAGTTTCTATTCCAAAAGGAGATGATGGCCAGCGATTCGCGGTTGAAGTTGGCGAAAGCGACGTCCCCTACCTCGTCATTACCACCGAAGGAAAAGAGGTGAAATATGGGTCAGATGTGGTGGGCCAACTGAAAATTTATAAACAAAAAAAGCTCGCACAAGAGCAGCGTATTTCCATTTCATACCGGGGTAAAACGAGCTTCCGGCTCTCCGACAAAAAAGCGTATAATCTCGAAACGATTACGCCAACAGGCGATGGCGTGGATGTGTCTTTATTAGGTATGCCTGCAGAAGAAGATTGGCGGTTGATTGGTCATATTGTTAATTTTAAGGACAAATACCAAATTGACAAAAGCCTAATTCACAACTATGTAGGGTATGAATTCTCCCGAAAAATAGGCAAATATGCGAGCCGTGGCCAGCTCGTCGAAATCGAAGTCAATGGCGTTTATCAAGGAGTCTATTATTTCTGTGAAAAAGTTAAACGGGACAATAACCGGGTAAACATTAAATCATTAAATGCCACCTCAACAAACCTAACCGGCGGATATATCTTAAAAATTGACAAAGCAGACGCGGGCCCCGAACATGACGGAAAACCAGATAGTTACTTTATGACCAACTGGAATGATGATGCGCTATATAATGAGTTCAATAGCTTCAGAAGTAAATTTGACATCTTCGCAAAAGAAATTAACTTTTCGCCGTTTTTGGCACCCTATCATCCACAAAAATATGTAGAAACCTATTTCACCTACGATTACCCGAAAGCCGAGGAGATTACCAAAGCTCAAAAAGAATATATCGCTAAATACATAGACCAATTTGAACGGGCACTGATAGCAGACGACCTCACAGGAAATACACGTACCTATACCAATTTTATCGTATTACCCTCTTTTGTTGATTATTTCATCATTAATGAGTTGTGCAGAAATGTAGATGCCTATCGCATTAGTACATTTCTGGAGAAAGACCGTGACGGTCGCTTAGCTATGGGGCCGGCTTGGGATTTAAACCAAGGGTTTGAAGATGGAAGCAGGGTTCCTATGAATGATTGGGTGGCCAATTATAACCGAATTGTGACCAATGATGCCTGGATGGTGCCGTTTTGGTGGGATCGCTTATTAGCTGATCCACTCTTTAGAAATGCAGTAAAAGTTAGATGGCAATCCTTACGCAAATCTGAACTAGCCACAGCTTCCATGCATGCCGTCATAGACGAAGCCGGACAAACCCTTAAAAAATCTGGCGCCGCGACACGAAATTATGCCATTTGGGACAAAGGCATCGTGGTCAATCATGACGTTTCGATCCAAAAACTTAAACAATTTGTCACCGACCGGTCCGCTTGGATGGATAGTAAAATCAACGCTTGGTAATTAAATAGGCAGTTAACTTAAGCACACCGCAGCTTAAACATTCAGAAAATGTGTCACTAAATTCGCCCATTCATCCTCCAAGGAACACGAAGGCCGCGTTTTCTTAGCGCGCGTATACCAGTAATCCGCATTCCAAATATCACCTTCCTTGCGATGCAAATAGGCATGAACCCAAGCTGCATCTAAACCTGGTGATTGATCCACTAAATCATGTGCTCTTTTCCAATCACCTTTGGCGTCATACCAGAGGCTTTTTAAGATGGGCGAAATTAGCGAGTCTGGCGAATCTTTTAACAGCGACTCTTCGAATGATTTAAGCATATACCAATAGTTTATCAACCTTCAAAAATAGTAGGACATACACCAAAAGCTGCCAATTATTTAAAAAAATACATACCCCCAAAATAAGGATAGAGGCAAACAGAAATTTTATGTAATTCGCTAAATAATTAATGAGTATCATAAAAATTTTAATTATATTTTATAACTACAAATGTATAATTTCATGAGTCATGCTTTTAAACGTATCCATTTTAGGATTTATTTTAGCCTTAATTATTTTGGTCTTTTCTTCTTTTAGAAAAAGCCGTAGCACATTTTTGGCAGCTTATTTTTTACTAATAAATTTATTTTCCCTAGTTTATTTCATCATTTTCGAGAATGAAAGCCCAACGTTAGCAGCAATTTTCGCAATTAATTTTACCCCCTTCTATTTCCTGACAAAACCTGTCCTCCATTTATATATCATTAGCCACCGTAAAGACTTTAGTTTCAAGCCACGCTATTTCCTGCTTTTTGTACCTTTCTTACTAATTCTAATTAATGTTAGCCCCTACCTTCTCGTACCTTTTTCTGAGAAATTAATTTTGGGAAAAGAAATAATACGAAATTCCGCTTCCCTGAATCAGGAGAAATTACTTTTCTTACCTTATCTATATCAATCAACGCTAAGGCCCATATTTAACCTATTTATGATACTGTATACCAGTTATACTTTTTATATGGAAAGAAAAACATTAGAGTTTCTCCCAGCTAAATTCAGTCAGAAAAATTTTATCGTTATTATCTTAATCATTTCTGTCATTTTGAATAGCCTCTCTTTTTCGATCGGAATGAATTCCCTAATTATTAAAAATTTTGGTGTTGACCTGTTACCAAATATTTCCTATGATGCTGTAAATTCAATCGTTAATTATTTATCGACATTACATAATGTATCCGTTCTATTTTTTCCGCAAATTTTGTTTCGAGAATTTGTTGCAATTTCCAAATCTGTACAAAGAAAAAAATATCAAGTACATATAGAAGATAGTTCCATATCAAAAGACCGCTTGATTGAAATAGAGCAATTATTAAAGGCCTATTTGGAAGACCAACCCTGTCTAACTAAAGGATTTGCTATGTCTTATGTTACAAAAAACACGGGTATTCCTGTGCACCAACTATCCATTTACTTCAACGATTATTTGAAAATAGGGTTCAATGATTGGAAAAATAAGTTGCGCATTGATTATGCCGTATCTGAAATCAAAGCAGGGAAATTGACCCGTTTTACCATTGAATCCATTGCCCTAGCTTCAGGCTTTTCATCTCGTTCTAATTTTAACAACGCGTTTGTTTCAATCATGAACCAAACGCCATCTGAATTTATAAAAGGATTAAAAGAATAAATTCAGGATTGGCTACTCTTTAAATCATGATGGGCCTACCCATTCGAAATCAGTTGGCTTGGCTACTAAATTAAGACCATTTTTCGATTTAAGGGGGCAAATCAAGTTATGACTCCTAACGTAAAATCTTTTCCATTTTTTTCCCCTGAGCCAATTCATCCACCAATTTGTCTAAATAGCGAACCTTTTGGGTAAGTGGATTTTCAATATCTTCCACGCGGTAACCACAAATGAGGCCTGTGATGAGCAAAGCATTGGGGTTCAATGTTGCTTTATGAAAAAAGCTTTCAAAGTTTGTATTCGATGCAACCAGCTGACCTACATCTTTCTCATTAAATCCTGTGAGCCATTTAATTACTTGGAGTAATTCGGCTTCGGTCCGACCCTTGCGCACAACTTTGGCAAGATAAAGCGGATAAACCGTTGCAAAGCTCATCTTAGCAAAACGATCATCGTGATTTTTAACTACAGACATCCAATAAATTGCTTTACGTTTTTTAAAATACCTTGAACCTATCTAGATCTGGTACATGTTTTCCTTTTTTGTCTTTATAATTAGTTCAACATCAATCAATTCCAAAGACAGCACCATATCCTTCACAGCCTCTTTGTATTTCTTGAAATGGGCGGTAAGAATGTGGGATTGATAGGCTTCTTGATTCGCATATACCTCGAAAATCGTCATGCTTGACGCATCTTTCTTGTCGGCAACTACCGTATAGGACAAAACCCCTGGCTCCAATTTAATCGCCGTAAGCATCTGCTCATTTAATAGGAATTTATACAAATCAAGCTGCTTGGGATCCACTTTAATTTTAGCCATTCGAAAAATTTGATTTGAGTCCTGAGCGTAAATTTGACAAGTAAAAAGAAGAATTAAAATTGATAAAAATATAGACTTCATTAGTATACGGATATTGATAAGCATTTAAATTAGCTGATAATCTAATTAGATACCAGCAACTTGACAATTTGATATATGAATGACTTTTGCAATTCAGACAATTGGTAAATTATTATAATTTCTTCTAATTTACTTCACAATCGAATAAAACCTAAACTATGAAATCTAAACTTTTGGCCTTTTGCCTACTGGTGACCCTCGCCGCTCAAGGCCAAATGTTAAACGACAGCCCCTTTGATGCTAGCGTCGCACATCCTAAATATACCCAAGGCAAGGGCCCAAAGGTTTTATTCGACAAAGGCCATTACAATTTTATCGTGGACATGGGTTTGGCAAAACCATTGATGGATGTCGCTACTGCCGACGGATATCAAGTGAGTGTCGATTCGATGAAATTTACCAAAGCCTATTTAGCTCCTTATAAAATGCTCGTCATCTTTCCTGCCATGCCATTTAAATTTGGGTCAAAAAGTCAGGTAATGGATGAAATTACATTTACTGCCGACGAGCTAAATGCGTTATATGATTGGGTTTCTGCTGGCGGCTCTTTACTCATGTTCGACGAACATGCGCCTATTGATAAATCGGTGACACCTCTGTTTAATACATTCGGGATTCAACTATCGATTGGGATTGTATCCGATTCGCTCAACTATGAGACCAAATTTACGATCCCCAACAAAGAAACGCTGCTTAAATTTACCCGAAGCAACGGACTTTTAAACACGGATCATCCCATTACGCAAGGCGAGAAAGCGGGCGAACAAATAAACAATATCATGGGCTATAGCGGTGGCGGATTAACGGGTGCAGGCTATACCAATCTTTTCAAGCTTTCGCCATCGGCCACCATTAAAAAGTACAGTGGCAGTGCACCCTCCGGCACGGCAAATTCGCAGGGTTTGGCGGGGAAATTTGGCAAAGGAAAAGTAGTTGCCCTAGGCGATTGTAATGGTTTTACAGCCATGTATGTGATGATGAAATCCGTCAAATTTTCAGCGGGTATGCAAGTGGCAGACTACGATTGGAAGCAATTTGCATTGAATACCTTACATTGGCTTTCCATTTAAACTCAAGTATTTATGACGAACCGACGGGAATTTTTAATGCAAAGCTCAGGACTCTTAGGCCTATCCGCCTTGGATTTCGCTGTTCCAACTAAACCGCTTTTGTCCTTTTCCACACTCGGTTGTCCAGCTTGGACATTCTCACAAGCCCTACAACACGCCTCCGCAAATGGCTACAACGGTATTGAAATCAGGGGGATAAAAGGCGACTTAGACCTCCCCAAAAATCCCATCTTTTCAGCGTCGAACTTGGCGGCTACAAGACGGGAAGCGGAGGATAAAAAACTTAAAATTGTCAACTTAGGTTCGTCGGCCAACATGCATTTTCTGGATCCTGCTAAACGGCAAAAAAATCTGGATGAAGCCAAAAAATACATTGAATTAGCAGACCAATTAGGCTGTCCGTTTATACGTGTTTTTCCGAATGACTTACCTAAAGATCAAGATGAAAAAGCGACTTTCGGCGCAATCATTTCAAGCTTAGTTGAATTAGGAGATTATGCAAAAGCGAGCGGTGTCAAAGTGTTGCTGGAATCACACGGAAAAGTCATCAAAAGCGACATGCTTTTGCACATCATGCAAGAAGCAAATCATTTGAACGTTGGCCTTGTTTGGGACTTCTTTAATATGTGGTCGGTGACGAAAGAATCCCCAACCTACATGTATAGCCAGTTGAAAAAATACATCTTCCACACACATATCAAGGATGCGCAATTAACCGAAAAAGGCGAAACTTATACCCTATTGGGCGAAGGAAATGCCCCGGTTCGTGAAGCACTGCATGCGTTGAAAGCTGGTGGTTATGAAGGTTATTACAGTTTTGAATGGGAGAAGCTTTGGCATATGGAAATTGCGGAACCCGAAATTGCCTTTCCACATTTCGCTAAAAACTTCAACGCTAATTGGATTTAACTTATGAGTCAAAAAGATAAAAATACATTTGACGCCATCGTCATCGGATCCGGAATCAGTGGCGGTTGGTCCGCCAAAGAACTCACCGAAAAAGGCCTAAAAACCTTGCTTTTAGATCGTGGGCGCGACGTCAAACATGTAGCCGATTATCCCACCATGATGCATAATCCATGGGATTTCCCGCACAGGGGCCAAGTTCCAATAGAGCTCAAAAAGGAATATAAAACCGCCAGCAAGAATTTTATTTTTACCGAAGCAACTTCCCATTTTTTAACCAAAGACGGCGAGCAACCTTACATTCAAGATAAGCCCTATGATTGGATTCAAGCCTATCATGTGGGTGGTCGCTCATTGTTATGGGGTCGACACACCCAGCGATGGAGTGATTTTGATTTTACGGGACCAGCGCGTGATGGCTTTGCCGTCGACTGGCCCATTCGCTACCAAGACATCGCGCCTTGGTATAGTTACGTGGAAAAGTTTGCTGGGATATCAGGCAATAAAGATGGGTTAGAAACTTTACCCGATGGCGAGTTTCTAAAGCCCTATGAATTGAATTGCGTAGAAAAACATTTTGGCCAAACAGTTAAAAATAAATACCCCGACCGGCATGTGATTAGTGCACGCACAGCGAACCTAAGTCAAGCGGATAAAATTCATCAAACAGTGGGTAGAAGCCAATGCCAAAGCCGAACGCTCTGTGAGCGCGGCTGTCCGTATGGAGGGTATTTCAGTAGCAATTCGGCGACTTTACCAGCGGCCTACCAAACAGGGAATTTGATCTTAAAACCGCATTCGGTGGTACATTCGATTATCTACGACGAGAAGAAAAATAAGGCAACGGGTGTCCACGTCGTGAATGCATTGACTAGTGAAATGGAGGAATATTATGCTTCTATCATTTTTGTGAATGCCTCGCCTTTGGCAACGAATTTAATCCTACTAAATTCCATTTCGTCCCGCTTCCCTAATGGCCTTGGAAATGACTCTGGCGTCTTAGGAACGCACATGGCTTTCCATAGTTACCGCGGTAGAATCACGGCGGAATATGATGGAGAATTGGACAAGACTACGGGGGGCAAAAGGCCAACTTCCGGATACATTCCTCGATTCAGAAATGTCTACAAACAAGAAACAGATTTCTTGCGTGGCTATGCGAGTAACCTGACGGCTAGCCGAAGTATCGTAAATGCCAAAGAACTTGTGGGCGAATCCTTAAAAAATGCATTGCTGGCACAAAAATTGGGCAATTGGCACATCAACGTAGGCATGATGGGAGAGACGATTCCGAAGGCACATTCGACGGTTCGCCTTGACTCGGAACTAAAAGATAAATACGGCATTCCGCAACTTCGCGTTTCGATTGGATATGATGAGAATGACGAGAAGATGTTAAAGGATTTTCACCAACAATTCACTGAGATGTACACCGCCGCCGGCTTTCATAACATTCAACCCATCGATACGAAGCGTATGCCCGGAAATGAGAACCACGAAATGGGGGGAGTGCGCATGGGTCGCGATCCTAAGACCTCAATGCTGAATGCGTTTAACCAAGTACATCATTGCAAAAATGTGTTCGTCACAGATGGATCCTGCATGACTTCGACATCTACACAGAATCCATCCTTAACGTATATGGCAATGACAGCGAGGGCTGTTGACTATGCTGTAAAAGAAAAGAAGCGATTTAATTTATAACTTAATCCCCCACGTTTTATTTAATTTTCGGCCAAGCAATGCGTTTGCACCAGCGTCATTGAATTTTTCAGATTTTGGATTCCACGTCAATGATTTATTAACCTCATAAGCAATGTTTCCGATGTTACAAACAGAGGCTGTTCTGTGACCAATCTCAACATCGCATACAGGACTGGTACGATTGCGCATCGCAGCTAAAAAGTCCTTGTAGTGATTTGTGCTTTCGTACACGTGCTTTTCATTTGGTCCGATAACACGATCCTTCAAGGCCGCATTCGATGTTTCCAATTTTTTTCTTTGCACACGTAGCGTTCCCTCCGTACCCACAAACTCGATGGCATTATTCCACTCCCAAGGCTGGTGTGTCATCTTAATTCCATTCGCGTACGTATATGTCAAAAATTCATTCCCATTGGTTTTTGGCGCATCCACTTGAACTGGGCCACTACCGTCCATATCCAGTGCCCATTGCACAATATCAAACATGTGAGCGCCCCAATCCGTCATACCGCCACCACCAAATTCCTTGTATTTCCGCCAATTAGGGAACACATCTTTTGAAATTGGAGGAGCTAATTCAGCATTAAACGGAACCGCGTCATTCGGTCCTAACCACTTCTCAAAGTCTAAGCCAGTTGGCAATGCTTCAGCCGTTAAATCATAGGCTATGGGTGGGGGGCCAACATTCACTTTAATCGATTTCACTTCCCCTATGTAGCCATTACGAATTAACTCAGCCGTTTGTCTAAACTCTGGCCACGAACGCTGCATGGATCCCGTTTGAAAAACACGCTTATATTTTCGCGTCGCATCCACCATGGCACGACCTTCTTTTACGGTCAATGAAAGTGGCTTTTCGCAATAAATATCTTTGCCTGCAGCTGCAGCGCGCACAGACATCGCCGCATGCCAGTGGTCTGGGCTAGAAATTACAACCGCGTCAATATTTTTAAGTGCGAGTAACTCTGTAAAGTCTTGATATTGGGCTATTTCGGAATAACTACCCAGTGTAGATGATTTGGAATAAATATCTTTGACCCGATCTAAAAACTGATTGGCCTTTGCTTGATACACCTCAGAAATAGCCGCTATGCGAACTTCGCCCGTGCTCAAAAATGAATTGGATAATCCTCTTCCTTGCTTTCCTGTTCCAATAAATCCTAAGTTAATGAGATCACTTGGTGCTGTATAATGAGATCCATCTGGACGAATACCTCCCAATACATGGCGAGGAACGATGAAAAATGAGCCGATGGCAAGACTCGATTTAGTTAGAAAATCACGCCTTTTAATCGAATTTGAGTTTGAGCTTTTCATAGCGAAAATTTATTTTTTTAAATGTATACTTTTTTCAAAAAATCACCTTGTTTTATTCTACTAAATTCATGAATTAAAACATCTTTTACATCACAAGCCCTATTCCAAATCGCTTACATTTACTTACCCATATATATTTCAAAAGGAATCAACATGGTTGACTGCGAAATTTTCTGCTTTTTAGCTAAGGCAATTGCCAAACGCAACGATTCCGAACCTTGCTTCTCCGCATTTTGAATAATCGTCGCATTTAAAAATCCTTGATCGACCGATTTGCGCGCATCTTGAATTCCATCAATACTGACCACATACACCTTTGGCTTGATTTTGGCATCCATCAAAGCTTGTACAGCACCCATACCCATTTCATCATTCTGTGCAAATACCGCCTGTACATCATTTCCATACGATTGAATCCAATTTTCCATAAGCGACATGGATTTGGCACGATCCCATTCTCCTGTTTGGGAGGCCAGTAATTTTAAATCAGGATATTTCGCTAATACGGCTTTTGCCCCACGTTCCCGGTCCAATTGAGCCGCTTGTCCCATGTAGCCTTGTATCATCAAAATATTTCCCTTCCCCTGAACATGTTTCGCGATTAATTCCATCGCCATCTTCGCCGATTCCGCATCATCTGAACCCACAAATGCATCAGGCTTCGATTTGGTAGACGAGTTAACATTGACAATTGGAATCTTCGCTTGTTGGGCTTTTTCCACCGCAGGAGAACTCGCCTCAAATTCACACGGATTCAGAATGATCGCATCGACTTGTTGGCTTATGAAACTCTCCACCTGTTCCACTTGCTTTAAAGAAGACCGCTCCGCATCCACAATAATTATTTCCACCTCAGCCGTTTTACCCGATTTCTCAATGGCATCCGCTACCTGCTGGATGAACTCATTTTGCATGCTTAACATGGAGACTCCGATCACCAACTTATCATTTTTCTTTTCCGTGCAGGCCATACAGCCAACAAAAAGCAATAGCGCGAAAACCGACTTTATATTCATTATTTTTTTAATTTTTGGTACACTAAGTCTAAAACCACCGCTAAAATAATTATTCCGCCCATAATAACCTGCTGCCAGTATGCAGAGACATTAATTAAATCCAATCCATTGTTGATGACACCAATAAACAACACCCCCAATAAAGTCCCTGTAATCGTACCTTTGCCTCCACGCGTACTTGTACCGCCAATTATCACCGCAGCAATGGCATCCAGCTCAAAGCCCAAACCAGCGTTCGGCTGACCTGTGTTAATGCGGGCCGTTAACAAAATACCCGCCAAAGCTGCAAAAAATCCACTCAGCATATACACATATATTTTAATTCGATTCACCCGAACGCCAGAAACAAAAGCGGCCATTTCGTTTCCTCCAATCGCCTTAACGTAGCGCCCAAAAACAGTTTTTGTTAAAATAATTTGGCAAATAATAAAGGACCCAATCAAAAATAAGATGGGAATCGGAATTCCTCCTACGGTTCCATTGCCCAATACATTCAGTGATTCGTTTAGATCTGAAATAGGCCGACCATTACTTAATAGCAAAGCGAGGCCGCGACCAATTGTCATCGTCCCCAACGTTACAATAAAGGGGGGAACTTTCGTAAGTACAACAACAAACCCATTAAATGCTCCCATCAAAACACCCACCACAAGTGTTAGTAAAAATGCGAATGCAAGTGGAAATTCGCCTTGTTGGGATAGCAGGGCCACCACAACGCCACAAACAGCTAATAAAGACCCCAGTGACAAATCAATTCCGCCCGAAATAATCACAAACGTGACACCAAACGCCAAAATTGCATTGACCGAAACCTGGTTTAAAATAACCGAGAGGTTCATAGGAGTAAAAAATTTGGACGTCAGGCCACTAAATAAGAGGCAAACAAAAACCAACGCAACAAAAATTCCACCTGTAGGACTCTTTAAAAAAATCTTTTTCATGTTCCCGTTTATAATGCAAGTTGTAAAACACGTTCTGCGGTGGCATCTTTCCGCAAAAGCTCTCCGCGCTGTTTGCCTTTCGAAATCACCACAATTCGGTCGCTCATCTGTAATAATTCCGTCATATCCGATGAAATCAATACGATGCCTTTCCCATCTTTTTTCATTTCCTGTATCAATTGATACATATCAAATTTCGAAACGACATCAATCCCGCGCGTGGGCTCATCCAAAACCATACAAGCAGGATTATTGATGAGCATCCGGCCAAACAAAACTTTTTGTTGGTTCCCTCCACTCAATTGTTCCATTTTTTGTTGGCCACTTTTCACCCGAATATTGAATTTCGTTTGCAGCTCTTTGGTCTTTGCTTGTTCCGGATTTGGTAGGATCCACTGAAATTTTTGGAAAAACTGCATAAGTCCTAAGGTCATGTTTTCGCCAACAGACATTTCGGGAATCATGCCCAATTCTTTTCGGTCTTCTCCTAAATATCCCATGCCTAATGCAATTGCTTCAGCGGGATGTTTCGGGGTAAATTCCTTTCCTAAATACGTCATTTTCCCCTCCGTATGTGGTTTGATTCCCAACATACTTTGACCGATATCGGTACGCCCTGCGCCAACCAACCCCGCTAAACCAAGAACTTCGCCAGCTCTGACCTGTAAATTAATCCCTTCAAAGACTCCCGAAAGTCCTACATTTTCCAATTCCAATAATACGGCTCCGGGAATCGTTTCCGTAAAAGGATAAAAATCCGCCATGTCTCTACCCACCATTTTTTGAACTAAAGTCCGCGCATTTAACGCATGAACATCATAGGTTCCCACCATCTCGCCATCACGAAGAACTGAAATCACATCAGCAAATTCAAAAATCTCTTCCAGTTTGTGCGAGGTAAATAAGATGCCTACGTGTGCATCCCGTAGCGTGCGAATCAATTGGCCAAAAAATTTCACTTCAACATCCGTCAATGAGGACGTTGGCTCATCCATCAGAATGACCTGAGCACCTTGGGATACTGCCCGCATGATCTCTACAATTTGTTGGTTCGCAATCGACAATTCCTTCACCGGAATATCCACGGGAATATCCAACCCATATTGATCAAATAGCTGCTGAACGCGGCCATTGATATCAGAAATGCCCCAAAATTGGCCCTCTGAAAATTCCCTTCCCAAGTAGATATTTTCAGCCACAGTCAATTCGGGAATCAATAACAGCTCTTGGTGAATCATGGAGATTCCTGCTGTTAAAATTTCCCGAATTGAGCTGTTCTGAATTCTATTGCCTAAAAAGGAAATATCCCCTGAACTAGGGGATATAATTCCCATGATGCATTTAAATAAAGAAGATTTACCCGCTCCATTTTCCCCTACAATAGCCTGTATTTGGCCTTTGTCTAAGGTCAAACAAATTGATTTGAGGACCTGAGACTCGGAAAAAGATAGCGAGAGGTCCTCAATTACGAGTAAACTCGTACTCAAGGCCATTCAACATGCGTATCTTTCCAAGACTTCGTGTTCGCCGATTCAATCACGGCTTCGCAAACACGTTGTGTTTGTAACGCGTCTCTAAATGTAGGTGCACAAGGCGTATTCTCTCCTAATGCTTTGAAAAAATCAGCGGCTTGATGAACAAAACTATGCTCATATCCAATGATTAAACCAGGAACCCACCATTTGTCCATGTAAGGTTGGTTGCCATCAGTAACCAATATGGATTTCCACCCACGCGTTAACGAGTCATCGGCATGGTCAAACATTTCTAAGCGATTTAAATCATGCAAATCCCAACGCAATGAAGCATGCTCGCCGTTTATTTCAAATGTATAAAGGGCCTTGTGGCCACGTGCATACCGCGTAGATTCAAAAAGGCCTAAAGAGCCATTATCAAAGTGGCAATGGAAAATACATGCATCATCAATGCCTACTTTTTTCACTGCGCCTGAACCAACGTGAACACGTTCTTTAATAAAGGTTTCCGTCATCGCGGATACATCGGCAATACCACCATTTAGCCACATGGCTGTGTCAATGCAGTGGGCTAATAAATCACCCGTAACTCCTGAACCGGCCGCCTCAACATCCAATCGCCAAGTTCCAGCACCTCCCTGTGGTAAATCAGGTGAAATAGTCCAATCTTGAAGGAAATTGGCCCGGTAGTGAAAAATCCGTCCCAATTTTCCGGAATCTATGATTTGCTTCGCTAAGCTAACCGCAGGTAAACGTCGGTAATTATACCAAACCGTATTCGCCACACCAGACTTTTCAATCTCTTTGACCATTTCTTCGCCCTCTGCTAACGTTCTTGATAGAGGCTTTTCGCACAAAATCATTTTCCCAGCCTTGGCCGCAGCAATAGCGATTTCAGCATGCGTATCATTTGGTGTACAAATATCCACCGCATCGATGTCATCACGTGCAATCATTTTACGCCAATCAGTCTCATAAGAAGCATACCCCCATTGGGCAGCAAATGCTTTTACACTTGCCTCATTACGCGAACAAACGGCTTGCAATACAGGCGTACAAACTAAATCAGGGAAAAAATTCTGTAAACGATTATATCCATTGGAATGGGTTCTTCCCATAAATCCAGTGCCAATTAATCCAATTCGTATTTGTTTCATAGTTAATAGGTTTATTATGACCAACCATGCGCATTGCGCACTTGAATCATTGCGGCTAAAATATCATTCCAAGTTTTTTGTTGTTCCATCACAGAATTTGAGAACATGCAACCGTCCCAGCAAATATGCTTGAACGCCTTAGTTAATGCTCCTTTTTCATCACGAAGCCAGAAGCCAGCATCTTCAGAAATCACCAACTTACCGTTGGGATCCGTCGCTTGGCAGTGACGACCCGTCTTATCATGACTTCCCGTTCCATGAACCGTGCCGTCATTTTGAGCTACGTGAAAATCAATCGTCCATGGACGAAGCGCAGCTGTCAATTCTTTTAATGAAGCTTTCAATACCTCGCGATCATCCCACTGATAATCAACAGGTAAAATGCGATCTTCAGGACAATTATATCCCATCGTGTATAATAACGTATGTGACATGTCCGCTTGGAAGCCAATGTTTGGACGGTCTACGGCTTCTAATGTCTGAATCATATTGCGCCATGAGTGCATGCCACCCCAGCAAATTTCTCCCTCTGCAGCCAATCTTTCACCGAAATCTGCGGCAACGTCACAGGCTCTTTGGAATGTGTCAACAATCAATTTTGAATTTCCTTTAGGATCTTTCGCCCAATCCGCTACTCCAGCAGCAGAATCAATACGAACAATCCCGTTAGGACGAATACCAATTTTGCGTAATTCAGCGCCAATTTCACAAGAGCGGCGCACCATATCCACAAACGTGTCACGTGCATCCTTATCTCCCATCGCATTTCCAGCCCAAATAGGCGCTACTAAACTTCCGATTTCTAATCCGTGGGCAGCTACTTTATCAGCTAAGGCTTTCGCTCCTTCTTTCCCACTTTCGATATCAAAATGAGGAGGCAATAAACCTATATCCACTCCATCAAATTTCACACCATCCACCTCAGCGGCAGCGGTCATAGCTAACATGTTGTCCAACGAAATAACCGGCTCGGAATCTGGACCTTTTCCTACAATACCAGGCCATGTGGCATTGTGTAATTTTGGATACGTATTCATATTAAAAAAATTAATAAGTTTAAAATTTTAAATCTGGATTTGATGGACCAAAGTGCTTCAACATCACAATAGGATCCGTCGTAGAATGATTCGTAATTTTAACGCCCGCTTTTGCTGCTTTTTCAGTAACAAAAAACTCATCGTTGGTCAATTGTCCATAACGAATCAATGAAGGTGTTTCTATATTCCAAACGCCCATTTTACCATGACCTTGCATCATGATTAAACCATAGGCAGCAGCATCCGTAATCGTCACTGTTTGTCCTGGGAAAACCGTTAATTCTTTTGCTGAGAATGCATCTGAACGGTAGCAAATCCACTTTTCAGAATATCCGTTGGCTTCCATCTCCGCCTCATCCGAAACAGGAATTGGTTGCATAAAACGAGTTTCCAATAAATTTGGATTGGTATTTAAATCCCAGTCAATCACTTCCATCAATTGGTCATAATTTCCAATTTCTTCTTTTGGAGTACCATTCCACAATAATTCTTCTGGAATTACCGCTTCATTTACTAAGGATTGATACATCGCAAATACGTCTGAAGCTTTTTGTGGCTCATACGTACACATACTTCCTGGAGCATGCAACATCCCCGGAGGAACATCCCAGCCAGTGCCCGGTATTAATGGAAATGCTTGAGAATACATGGTGATTTTGTTATCCCCCTTCGTAAAGTTCATCAAACACTCCTTGATTTGTTCCTTCGTTGTACCAGGAGCAATACCAAAGAATGTATAGGGGAAATCACCCCCATGGTTATTTAGTTGCGGTGGGAAATAATAGGCTTCTGGTTTTCCTAATTGGCCTATCTTGGCAGCATGTTCATCATTGTGGTGAATGTGATGTGGCAAAGGCCCCATGTTATCAAAAAACTTGGAATACATAGGCCATGATTTGTATTCATTCCATAAACGATCACCGATCACTTCACCTTTCAATGCCTCGATTACATCAATCAATAGAATCTGCTCTTCTTTTCCTCCTTCGGAATAAACAACTGCACTTAAGCCTTCATTTTCGCCAGTCAATGGACCATTTTTTGCGGGGGTCGTTGACGATAACCACCGCTCATCGATTCCACCACGTACACCACCCAAAACATAGTAATCATCTGGATGTAATTTTATTCGTCTACCAGGCACGCAAAAAGACCTCGGAACCCATGTTGGGGCTAATCGTAAAATACCTTTACCTTGCTCTAGCGCTTTAGCTGCATTATTGCTCATTATTCATTAATTAAATTGATAAAATTAGTATAAGTTGTGTAAGGGCCTACCTCGGGTCCCAATACGGATAAATTTACTTCGATTGATTTTTTTTCTCCAGGGGCTAAGAAAGTCAATGCGTTTGATTCTCTCGCTGCCTTCTGGCCAATCGGTGGATTTGTTCCTGGCTCAATGCCGGTCACATATTCATTTTTGGCAAAATGCTGCCAGTTGGTCAACCACGGTAATTCCCTCTTATCAAAAGATATCTGAACCCCCAACTGCTTTTTTTCATTCCATAAACCACAATATACGTGATGATCTGCGTCTGCCTCGGGCTCTATAAATACGACAGATTCTCCCGGCCCATCATGAATGGATAAAGGATCCGGACATTTTTTGATATCGGCTATCCCTACAAGTTTAGGGTCAGAGGCCACGCGATATTTTCCTTTCCAAATGATATCTGTTCCTCCGTCGACTAAAGGCCAACCGAAATTAAAATGATATAAAAGCATGAAAGGAGCCGGCGTATTACCCTCATTAATCACCTCATCTTTAATCGTTAAACCTGCTTGCCCCAAACGACCCGATATGGTTCGCTTCAGTGTCAAGCAAGGACCAAAAATTTTATGTTGGCGTATAATTCCTGTAATCGACATATCTAAATTACCTGCATGTACATCTGGTTGCTGAATGGAAATGATTTCTGCAGGTATGTTACTGATTAAACCATGCACGCCACGCGTACCATGCGCATCTTCATCAGGTCCACCTACATGATCTAAACCACACGTAACCAAAAGGCCTCCACCAAATGTACGAAGCCAATCAATTCCTTGGTTCGACATAGGTTGAGGCCCTAAAACTCCTACGTGACTTATCCACGCAAGACTATGCTGGTTGAAAAATGCCTCCGCAATATCCATGGCACGATCAAGTACCACTTTATAACGAAATCCTGAACCCGTATCAATCCAAGCAATTCGGACTCCTTTACCTGCACCGTTATCTAAAACGGACGTCTCAATTCCTCCTAATTGCTTGTGATTCGATATTTTATCGGTCCATTCCGGCATAATTCATACTACTTTTTCTTAAACATGGCGTTACTTTCGCTTCCGCCTGACATCAAATAAGCCATTAAATCTTTTAATTCTTCGCCATTTAAGCTGTTAATCAAACCTGGCAACATACTTGAAACAGGTGAGTATTTAACTGAACGAACATTTTTCTTTACTATTTTTTCAATTTGCTCTGGCGCATATGGATTTTGAGAAACATAGTAAGCCATTTTATCTTCATTGGTCACACGTCCAATCACAGATGTACCGTTTCTTAACATGATTTGAGTCGCCGCATATTGATCCGAAACAGTTTTGTTTGGATTGATGATGGACTCCAACATATCTTTTTTCGAGAATCGCGTTCCTAGATTGGTTAAATCCGGTCCTACGTTCCCGCCGCCTTCACTTCCTAAAGCATGGCAACGAATACACGTGGTCGCCGCATACATTGATTTTCCATTTTGGAAATCACGATCAACTAATGGAGCATCTAATAACGCTACCGCGTCTTCCAACTTCCATTGCTTTCCAGGACCTTTCGGGTAATTGATATTCATAACATCATTCCCATTCGAAGTTAACATATCGGCACCTCCTAATTTATCGTAATAAGCGCGCTTAGATTCCGCCACATTTTTCAAAGCTAATTTACGTGCACGGTCAATAAAACCAATATAACTACGTCCTCCTGAGAATTCAAAACCACGTTTGAACCAAGCGAAATATTGCTCATGCAACTCAGGTGTCCAATTAGTCTTAGCTGCCGATAACATCGTGGCTAAATAAGTTTGCTGTGCTGGTGGAATTTTCTCCAACATCTTCGCAATGTCCGTTCCATATTGAGGATTACGCATAATTAAATCAGCAGACGAAGTAGCTGTTTCTACACGATAAGCAGTAGCACTAGCCGTATCCTTCGTTTCCATTAACTTCAACGTACGTTCAATCACTTTTGGAGCTTCCAAAGGAACAAGTAAACGACTCAATGCACGGTCCATATTCATACGATTTGATGGATATTTGGCATCAAATTTCGCAATGATTTTTGAAGACATCGATGCATCAGGCATTCCTAAACGCAACATTGCTAATTCATATGCACGCAAGATATCTAGCGTTTGAGATTCCGTAAATGCTTTATTGTCGATCGCTAATAAAGCTGCATAAATCCCTGATTTAAATTCAGGCTTGCTTTGACGAATTAGACCGATAAGTGCCTGCGTTGCGGCAATCGGATCTTTTTCCGACATGGCTTTATCTTTCCACTCAGCAACAGGCTGGTGCTCCAATGCCATTCGAGCTGCATAGCGAATAAAACGATCTGGGTGCTTTAAATAAGGCCAAGCAAATGCAACGGCTGCTGGATTTGCTCCTTGGTGAAATTGCTCAATCTTACGACGAGTTTCGTTTAATGCATTAGGAGCTGCCACTAATGTTTTGGCACTAGCTTCTTCTGTCCCTACATAACTTACACGATATACATCAGATTCTAAACGACGACCACCGGCCATAAAGTAAAGTGCTCCATCAGGTCCAACAACACCGTCTGTCAAAGGCAAAGGAATACCTGAAATAAACTCTTCGCGATCAGCCAAGAAAGTAGATCCAGAAGATTTTAATTTAATTAAGTGACCAATACCAAATGTCCAGTCAAAAGCCAACAAAGATTTCTTGTATTTAGCTGGAAACTTAGCATCCTTCAAAGACAATAAACTGGTAGGTGATCCTTGTCCAATATTCAATACTGGAGGTAAATTATCTGGATAAGTTGTTGACCATTTGCTATTACCTGTTCTCCAACCATACTCACTACCACTCGTTACATGGCAAATACGTGTTGGACGATACCAAGGTAAACCAAAATCCCACTCCATATCCGCATCATAAGCAAATAAATCTCCTGTCTCATTAAAAGCTATATCAAAAGCATTACGATATCCAGCAGAAACCAATTCCCATTTTTTACCCTCTGGATCTATGTTGGCAATCCAACCACCCGGAGCCATACGATCATTCGCATGTCCACGTGGATCTTTGATCAACGGGAAAATATTATCTTCTTGCCAATTTTTAGGCAGACGATATGCATCCATGTCTGGAACATCTGTATGATTTCCTGAAATCAAGAAAATAGATTTCTTATCAGGAGATAAAATGATACTGTGTGGACCATGTTCGCCTTCTCCTTTAAATTCTTTCATCAACGTGATTTTGTCAAATTGATCATCTCCGTCTAAATCCTGAACTCGGTACAAACCACTTCCTCTAGGAGTATAGCCAGGAGCAGGTCCACGACCCGAAGGAGCCGAAGCGCCAGGTCTAGTTGCGCGCGCATTAACCATCACATAGAGACTGTTAAATGCATACAACATACCATGCGCGTTTCCAATACCTAAGGTATCCACGCCTTTGCCAAATTTTAATTTCTCGATTTGTGGCTTCACGCTGGCCGATCCGATCGCAGGAATTGTCAAACGATATAATCCACCATATTGATCTGAACAAATCATGCGACCTTTATCATCAAAAGTCATCGAAACCCAAGAACCCATGTTTTCATCAGATGGGCTTATTAAGTGTTCAATTTTGAAACCAGGTTGTAATCTGATTTTATCCAACTTAGGATTTGCACCTTCCACGTGAGCAGGTTCAATCTTAAATAAACTGTTGTAGCCAGCACTTCCTAGGCCAACTACCGCAACGAGCGCTAATAAATACTTAAAAATTGGTTTCATTTTATTTTAGGTTTTTGATACGAATATTCCTGTACGCTACTTTCATCGGAGGGCCTACGTGTACTTGAACGCCTAACCAACCTTCTGATTTGCCATTAACTTTATCCAAGTCGGTGACATCACTCATTAAAACTCCATTGACATAATGTAAAAGACGATTTCCTTTAACAATCAAATGTACTTCATTCCAATCTTCTGATTTAATCTTCGTTTTCAACGTATCAGAATTCCCTAATGAACCCGTTACCTTACGAGGCAACCAAGCATTACGAGCTGAAAAAGCACGAAGGTTGTTTTTAACTTCTGGATCCGTTTGCTCGTTGACACTCACAATCTCACCACGGTATCCCAGGGTTGTACGGCCACGTTCCTCATAGTTTTGACCCGTGTAACGAATCGCACCATCGATGTCAGCCTGATATCCTTTTAATGCAAATGGCAAATCGGGCAATAACTCCTCAGACCGATAATTGATACCTGTATTACCTTCTTTACTGATTTTAACCTCACATTTCAATTCGAAATCTGATGGCTTAGCATCCCGGTAAATAATAAAGGTATTCCGCTTCAATAGCGTTGCAGGCGTGATTTCGCCAGTAATAGTGCCATTTTCCACCCGCCAGTAGGTAGGATCTCCTTCCCATCCCTGTAAGGATGTTCCGTTAAAAATGGATTTAAACCCCTTCTCTGACTGTTTATTTTTCTGGCCAAAGCTAGGAGCTTGAAGAGCCATTAAGGAGACAAATAGCCATATGAATCGATGGTAATGAGTTTTCATATGCATTGATTTAGAATTTTAAATTAGTTTAAAAAGTTTAAAAAATGGTTTATCGGCATGAAATTTTTCACTATAATTTTTCAAATAGAAAAACCCCCTTTTTATTTGATAGAACAAGGTCTTCTTTTTTATCTCGATTCATGTCCTGAACAAAAAAATGAATCCCAGAACCTGAATCTTCATCGATGATGTGAGCTTTCCAAGTAGGTGAATGACTTGGAATCAATTCGTACCAAACAAGTAATGCTTTTTCAAATTCTCCTGGGTCTTTTCCATTGTGCGCCATGTAGCGTTTACCCGTAATAAAATCTGCGTGTCCATCTCGATTTACATCATGCTGCTGAAGCGCATGTGTCTGTGATAATTCCTTTTGAATTAGGTGTGTCTCCACATCGCCTTTGGCTAAATTTTTCACCTCATGCCACCAAGTTCCATAATCATGCGCGGAGGAACTTAATATGTCCATGTCCCCATCACCATCAAAATCCTGCACATAGATTTGCGATGCGTCGTAGGATAAATTCGGGGGATGAAAAGTCCAATTTTGGGTTAGATCGATAGGCATTTCCCACCAACCTTCTTTAATAATCACATCTTTGCGTCCATCTTGATTTAAATCTCCAAAACCTAAACCATGCGTATATTTATGCGTACCTAAGGTTGGGTTAGAAGAAATTACATGAGCGACCCACGTAGTATCTTTCTTCCCAGGTGCCTCCAGCCAAATCACTCGCTTATTTTTGGAGTCGTTACCAATTAAATCTCGGCGACCATCTCCATTAACGTCCTCAAATAAAGGGGATTCATTCCCAAATGAGCTATATAATTCATGCTTTTTCCAAAGTCCTGGCTTATTTTGGTTGTTTTCTAACCAATGAATTGCTTCGCCGGGTAAACCAATTTTAATCACATCGATCCACCCATCGTGATTAATATCAGCCGCAAATTGAGCGAATGAATCAGCATATCCTTCATCCACTTTAAAGGGATATCCAGCAGGAAATATTTGTAACGATTTATTGTAGCGGACTTCTGTGGTAAAAGTATGTTGGGCCCAACGCGGAGCTTCGAACCAAAAAGCACCGGCAATGATATCTTTTTTCCCGTCACGATTCACATCTCCTATACAAACACCCTCTGAAACGAATGTAGATGTAAGCGTAATTTTTTTAAACCTAGGTGGATTCGCAGCAAAAAAAGAAGTGCTGAAAAATACACAAACGGCTAAAAAAATTTGAAGGATAGGCATGTGCGAGAAAAAATAGAGCTGCCGAATTAACGGCAGCTCTAAAAAGAAAAGTGAATTACTTAATATTCGGATTCAATGCCGCCTCATCAGCAGGCATCGGATAATATTTCTCAATTACAGTAAATGAGTTATCCCGAAGTGTGAAACCTCTTTGATAGTAATGGGCAAATGGATCTGCTTTGATTCTATTTCCTTTTGCTGTAATTACTTCTTTAAAAGTATCTGTTCTCGTTAAGTCATGCCAGCGCTTGTTCTCAAACGCTAATTCCATACGACGTTCCTTCATCAAAGCTGTACGAAAAGCTGCTTGGGTTGTGGCAGTTGTCTCAGCCAATCCTGCACGCTTGCGCACTTGGTTCATGAATGGAGCAGCTTCCGCAGTTTTTCCTTGCTCATTCAAGGCCTCCGCCAAGAATAAAAGAACTTCTGAGTACCGGAAAATAGGCCAGTTCATTCCGTGGTTACCATTCAAAGAATGTGGTCTCACGAACTTCTTGATGTAAGGGTACGTTTTGCCTTCCCAAAGTGTACTTGCACAGGTAATGTATCCAATGGACGCATCTTTACGTAAATCGCCAGGCTCATATGAGGCGATAAGTTCAGGCATTGGGGCGTTATTTCCTTCTCCAGTTTGTGGCTGTGGATTTGAGGTTTTAGACAAAGTCACCAATTCACTGGCAGCCATCGGGCGAGGCATAAAGTTGTACATAAAACTTCCTTGAAAACCATTCGCTCCCTCTTGATACTGAACCTGAAAAATGCTTTCAGCATTATTCTTATTTCCTGTACTTGTCGTAAAGGCGTCATTATAATCTGGCATTAATGAATGTTGCCCCTCTGCGATAATTTCTTTACACAGTTTTTCTACTGCAGGCCAGTTTTTCTGAATCAAATACATGTTGGCTAAAAGTGTTTTAGCCGCAGCGGAGGTTGCACGACCTGGCTCTTGCGTTGATTTAGTCTTTAAGGTAGCAGCAGCACCTGTCAAATCACCAATGATGATTTTTTCTAAATCAGCGGCTGTACCCACCTTAGCAGCAGCTTGTTCCCGATTGGCCACAGCAGTTAATTGAAGAGGCCCTTTGTTGAAATAGCGATAAATTTCAAAATAAGCGAAAGCACGCATAAACTGTGCTTGACCCTTCAGGTTGCCTTTGGCTGCGGCATCAAAATCAGCCTTATCAATACGATCTAAAATTTGGTTTGCCCGAGCAATGATCAAATAATCTTGACGATACTGATTTAACACGTGCGTATTTGTAGTCAGACCATTGGATACAGGGATAGAAAAATCCGCCAAATCTTCTTGTTGCTCAGTTGCTCCAAATGCCGTATTCCGAAAGTAATACGTGTTATCCGAGTGCATCTCCGACAATAAATACGAACGATCATTGTATATCGTACGTAATGGTACGTAGCAAGCGTTCACTGCTTGCTGAAAATCCGCCTCCGTTTTAAAAAACGTGACCGAACTTAAACTTGTTTCTGGTGTTATTTCCAAAAATTCAGCTGTGCAACCAGATAGTCCTATGGCCAACAAACAGCTTAATATGATTTTATTTTTCATTTTTTCTAAAATAAACGTTTGATAGTTAGCTAGTTAAAAATTGAAGTTTGCGCCTACCGTGAAAGTTCTTGGAACTGGGTAGTTTGATAAATCTACACCTGGGCTCAAGTTACCGCCATCACCTTGACCATTACTTTGTGCCGAGGTTTCTGGATTAGGTCCTCCCCAATATTTGGTAAATACGTAAGCTTGTTGACATGACGTATACACACGAAGTGACTTATAAACTTTAGTCGGCTTCGAAAATGTGTAACCCAAGGTAATGTTACGAATCGTGAAATAAGACGCATCCGCAACAAAACGGCTGTTCATCCAATCCCGCTCGATACCGGTTACGTTACCACCGCCTACAGTCGTTCCGTACATACCCATACCTGGATTAGCCTCCGAACGGAAACGGTATTTAGCTCCTTCAACCATATTAAATACCCCATCTAGATTAGCTGTGGAATAAATATGTCTCACTAACAATTGATTGCCTTGTGATCCTGATCCGATAATGTTAAAGTCCCAATCTCCATAAGTTATGTTATTTGTAATACCATAAACAAAATCAGGAAAAGGATTTCCCATAATTGTCCGGTCATCGTTATTTCCACCATAATCAATCCTCCCGTTGCCGTTAATATCTCTAAGTTTGATACTTCCCACTGTGGAACGTCCTGGTACTTTAGGAGAATTCGCTAAATCTTCCGCATTTTTATACATACCCTCAGAAATCAAACCATAAAATTGACCAAATGGCTTGCCTACTTGCGTAATGTGAAACGTTCCGTACACACGGTCAATACCAGGAGCTAACGCAACCACAACGTTTCGGTTAAACGAAATATTTGCGTTTGTTGTCCATTTCAATTTACCTGTTGTGTTTTTTGTGTTCACAGAAAACTCGTGACCCCAGAACTTAATTTCCCCGATATTATCATTGAAATTTCCGAAACCCGATTCTTGTGCAACTTGAACGGCATACAATAGGTTCGTTGTGTTCTTTTTGTAATAGTCATACGCAAAGTTGATGCGATCATCAAACATATTAATATCAACTCCCAAATCTAATTGTTGGGTCGTCTCCCAACCTAAATTAGGATTTGCTAGTGAACTTACTGCAGCACCTGTTGCAACCGTATTACCAAATACGCCATTAACTGTATTGTTGATCAAGGCATACGAGGTATAGTTTCCTAAGTTATTGTTTCCAATAATTCCCCAGCTTCCTCTCAATTTCATAAATGAAACCATGGGTAAGTCGCGCATGAATGGCTCATCCGAAACAACCCAGCCTGCACCTACAGAAGGGAAGGTTCCCCAGCGATTATCTGCTCCAAAACGAGACGAACCATCACTACGAATAGCCGCATTTAATAAGTATTTCCCTTTATAGTTATAGTTCAAACGAGCTAAATAGGATGTTAACGACCACTCTTGAACTCCCGAGTTAGTTCCTCCACGCGAAATATTAATCGCTCCTTGGATTGTAGGAAGGCGATCATCCGCGTACGTATCCGCTTGGATTCGTGTCGATTCTTGACGGAAATACTGATTCGTATAACCTCCTAATATTTCAAATTTATGATCATCCCAAAGCGTCTTTCCGTATGTTACCGTATTTTCATTTAACCACGATAAGTTTTCAACGTTCTCACGGATTGACTCTGCGGTTGTTGGAATAGGTACATTAATTCTAGAAGTTGCATCTGATGGATTAAAGAAAAAGAATTTAGTTCTTAAAATTTCTCCATTCATAGATGAACGCACTTTTAAGCCTTTGATTGGCTCATACTCAACGAATGCATTAGACAATAAATTTGTCGCTGTTGTTTCATTGATTAACTGATCCGCCGAACGAACCCAGTTGGCATACGCAAAAATATTACCCGTACTTGCAGGGAATCGATTAAACTTGGTCAACGTTTTTCCATCAGCCTCATAAATAGGCATGATTGGCCACGTGTGTAATGCATTGAACAAAATACCTGTTCCACGATCACCGTCAGTTCTTGGCGTATTGTCATATACCAATTGTGGTGCTAGGTTAAACCCAACAGTTACCTTATCAGAAATGTCATACGTCGAATTTAAACGTAATGAATACCGCTGATAGTCCGTATTTCTAACAACACCCTTTTGATCTAATACACCAGCAACCAACGAAGTTCTTGACTTCGGCGTGTTGGACGTAATAGTTAAGTTATGGCTAGTAATTGGTGATGTACGAAGTAATGCACCATACCAATCGTTGTCTTTATCTTTGTATTGAGATGGATTTTGAAATTCCGCTGGTACGGGTTGTTTCGCATCTTCAAAAGACTCCTTCTTAAATTGTGCAAATTCCTCTGCATTCATCATTTTCAAACGGCCTTTCATAGGAACTTGTTGCATACCTGTAAATGTGTTGAAACTTACAGACATTCCTGAGCCTTTTCCTTTCTTGGTAGTAATCAAAACGACACCATTTGCCGCACGCGAACCGTAAAGTGATGTTGAAGATGCATCCTTTAAAACGGAGATGTCTTCAATTTCATCCGGGTTCATTGCCCCGATAGAGCCTGTAATAGGAAAGCCATCGACAACATACAATGGATCAGAACCTGCTGAAACCGACAATTGTCCACGAATACGAATGTTCATACCTTGTCCAGGGCGACCTGTAGTTTGGTTAATTTGAACACCGGCTAATTGGCCCTGTAATTTCTGGCCGATCTGCGTAACGGGCAAATCTTTTAATTCCTTGTAAGAAATTGTTTGAACAGCTCCCGTAATCTCCTTCTTGCTTTGGCTACCGTAACCTACCACAATGATTTCGTTTAAGGTTTTGTTGTCAACCGTTAAGATTACGTCCACCGACTTCTGCCCGGTGTAAACCACATCCGTTGTTTTGAAACCCACGGAGCTTATGCGCAAGGTTTCATTTCTACTTACACTAATTTTAAAATTACCTTCTCCATCAGTGGATGCACCGCGGGAAGTTCCGACAACTGAAACAGAGGCACCGATAACCGGTTCTCCATCTGTTCCTTTCACTTTTCCTGTGGCGGCTTGTTGTTGCGCCATCAAGGTACTCGATAGAATTAAAAACAGCCCTAGGAAAATTCCCATTGACCGAATTCCAATTCGATGAATCGTTGAAATGTTTTTCATAGTTAAAAATTTAAGGTTTAAAGGATTTGAAAAAGATACCTATATACAATAATAATACTACTTTGGACACAATTATAACACCTAAGTGAGCGCCAACTATCCTTACATGAGCATAGGATAGTTAAATTTTTTATAAAAATATTATAATTGAATTCTTGAATAATTTTTATGAGACTAGTTTTGTTGTTAAAACCGGGTTAAAAAGGCTATCAAAAAGACTTAAAGCAAACCTATTCATTTACTTAATGGTTATATAATTTGTTCATAGACAATGTGATTTGTTGGGGATATGTAGATGCCTACTTTCTTACAACTAGTAAATACACTGAGCCTGGGGCCAAAAATCCTATAAAAATAAAAGCAATGGTCCAAATGATTTATACATTTGGTCGGATTGTAAATCGCCTTACTAATGATCAAGTTTTAGATTATTGCCTGATAAACAATGACAATAATTGCATTTTAAAGTATTTACCTTGTTGATGTAAACCTGTAAAACCTATGAAATCACTCCTATTTGCACTTATTTCCTGTCTAGCATTCTCCGCTAGCGCTCAAGATGGAACCATTTATCCGCTTGAAACTCCCAAAGAACCCAATGCCATTCCCTTAAATACGGGCGCCGTAAAGGACCAGCCTGCACCAGAAACGTGGTTTCGTCAGTGGGGAGATCCGATGGCCCGCAATATATCAACTGCCACATTAACGCCCTTCTTTCCAGAAAAGGGTAAGGCAAATGGCGCAGCTGTCATCGTTGCTCCAGGCGGGGGGTACCGTTGGCTTTCCATGGGAAATGAAGGTTGGGAAGTGGCCGAAGCCCTTGCCAAAAAAGGCATAACTGCCTTTGTGTTAAAATACCGCTTATTCCCAACCCCAGAAAAATTGGACGATTTTACGGCTTGGATGAACCGCCCGCGCCCGGCTCCTCAAAAGACAGACAGCACGGCAAAGAATACCAATCCAATGGCTCAAATGGATTTAACCAACCAGCTCGCAGATGCTGAGGCAGCCTATGCGATGATCCTAAATAATGCCGCAGCCTGGGGCGTGGATAAGGAGCGCATTGGCATGATTGGATTCTCTGCTGGAGCGGGTTTAACGATGCACGCTACCTTACATTCAAAAACGATGACGCTCGCATTTATTGGTCCGATATATGGGGGGATGGGACCCGTAAAAGTGCCTAAAAACGCTCCCCCGATGTTTAATGCCATCGCCTCTGATGATTTCTTGTTTAACTCCCAATTTGGTGTGATTGAATCTTGGTTCAAAGCCGGCAGACCCGTGGAATTTCATTTATACCAAAATGGGGGACATGGCTTTGGCCTGGGCAATCCGAATAGAACGAGCAATAAATGGTTTGATGCGTTTGTGCATTGGTTAGATGTGAATAAGTTTTTGGTGGCGAAATAGAAACAAACCACTATTATCAAAACTTGCAAAATTTACAAGTTTTGATAATAGTGCGTTCACATATTGGAAAATGTCGTTTATTTGGAACTTATCCGAAGAGGATATAAGGTTTGGACAGGAACAGCGCGAAATACAGAAATCGATTTTGTCGGTATAAGTCCTACTGGCGAAATCGAATATTACCAAATCGCATGGCAACTAGCCTCCGAAAATACCATAGAACGAGAGTTTTCCGCATTAGAAAGAATAACAGACAATTACCCAAAATACCTATTAACAACTGACTCCTTCAAACAAGATCGAAGTGGAATTAAGAATCTCAATGTATTTGAGTGGCTATTAGGAAATTAATGACATAGAATTTAACCAAATCAGTTTAACACGATGAAAAAAATCATACTATTAATGGTCTGCGCAACCCTGTCTATTGGGGTTCATGCCCAAAGCCCGTTAGGCGCTTGGGAATCTAAATCTATTTCTGAACGTGGAGACACGCTAAAAAGTGTTGTCATTTTTGCCGATGGCTATCAGGTATTGACCATATACAATGCAAGTAACGGCAAGTTTATCCATGCCAATGGTGGAACATGGAAGTTGAATGGGGACGTCATGACCGAAAAACGAGAATTTCACACGGATAATGCTGCGCTCGTTGGCACAGAGGTCAGCTTTAAAATAGCAATTACAGATGATTCCCTCACCATCATAGGCAGCAAGAAAAAATTTAGAAGAATCGATGACGGCAAGCCTGGTGTACTTCAAGGCGCATGGCTGATGTCGGGAAGAATCACGGATGGTAAAGTGCAAAAACGCGACACTAGTGTAGCCAGAAAAACGATGAAGATTTTATCAGGAACTCGATTTCAATGGATCGCTTACGATACCGATACGAAGCAATTCCTGGGAACTGGGGGTGGTACCTACACGACCCAACAAGGTGAATATGCGGAGCGTATTGAGTTCTTTTCGAAAGATGAGACGAGAGTAGGTCTTCGTTTAAAATTCAATTATGCATTAAAAGATGGTGATTGGGAACACTCCGGCTTGTCAAGCAAGGGAGATCCCATCCATGAAATATGGAGCATAAGAAAATAGGATTTACGATACATTAGAGGAATTTATACCCGCATGATTGACCGACTTTTTGGGAAACCCATATCTGATAGCACTTGTGTCGCACTTGATTTAAGTGCTACGAATTTGGACTTACTTCCATCAATCTATGGGAATGACATCGCATTTAAGGCGTACATCGAGTCGAAGATTGGTGATAAGATTGGTTTTGGCGGATACCTGGAACACCGGGTTATTTATGAGACCTATGCTAATTTCGCAACATCTTCAGCTGATTTTAGAAACATTCACCTGGGGATGGATTTTTGGACGAAAGCGGGAACACCTGTCTTTGCGCCATTAGACGGTGAAGTGAGTAGTTTTCAGGTGAATCATGGGGCTGGTAATTATGGGCCAACGATCATTTTACATCACCCGGCGGAAAATATCTACAGTTTATATGGGCACCTGTCGATGGGTGATTTAAGCCAACTAGAAATAGGATTGCCGATAAGTGCTGGACAAAAGCTTTGCCACCTGGGAAATTCGGATGAAAATGGGGGATGGCCGCCACATCTGCATTTCCAATTGATTCGTGATATGCAAGGCTTGAAAGGTGATTATCCGGGCGTTTGTTCGCAGCGGGATGCCGAATATTATGCCCATAACTGCCCGGATCCGAGCCGTTATGGATAAACGATTAATCTAAAGGGCACTAAAGTTCTTTTAACTCCATCACTAGTTTCGCAATTGTCTGCTTGGCATCACCAAATAACATGAGGCAATTAGGGTATCCAAACAATTCATTTTCCACTCCTGCGTATCCTTTCCCCATACTTCTCTTACTTACGATGACAGTTCTTGCTTTACTTGCATTTAAAATAGGCATTCCATAAATAGGGCTCTTTGGATTGGTCTGCGCTGCAGGATTAACCACATCATTTGCACCTACAACAAATACTAAATCTGTATTTGAAAACTCATCATTGATCTGTTCCATTTCAATAAGTTTATCATAGGGTATATTGGCTTCGGCCAATAATACATTCATGTGCCCTGGCATTCTGCCTGCTACAGGATGGATGGCAAATTTGAATTCAATATTTCTTTTTTCACACAATTCATACAATTCGCGAACTACGTGCTGCGCCTGCGCTACGGCCATGCCATATCCTGGAACAACAATCACAGAAGACGCCCCATCAAATAACATCGCGGCTTCTTCTACACCTACTTCTTTGACAATAATTTCTGGACCGTCGGCCTCTACTTTAGTAATTGTCTGTCCAAACCCTCCTAATAAAACATTGATCAATGAACGATTCATGGCCTTGCACATAATTTGTGTCAGGATAATTCCAGACGCACCTACTAAGGAGCCCGCAACAATCAATACATTATTATTCAATATAAAGCCTGTAGCACATGCAGCCATGCCTGAATATGAATTAAGCAAGGAAATTACCACGGGCATATCTGCTCCACCAATGGGCAAAACGGTTAATACGCCAAGTAGCAATGAAATAGCAGTTAAAACAATTATTATAGACGTATCTAGCTGATTCGCTACTGCAAAAACGGAGGCCCCAATGAAGACAAGCAATAAAATTAAATTGATTAAATGCTGTCCTTTAAATGTAATTGGGTTGCCCGTTATCTTTCCATTTAGCTTTAAAAATGCAACCATTGATCCCGTGAATGTAATTGCCCCAATAAAAACGCTTAAAATGATACTGATGGTAATGATGATCCCCATTTGTACCATATTAACATTTGTTTTAAGCCAAAAATCAGACGCCGCTACAGCCACCGATGCTATTCCCCCAAAACCATTAAATAAACTAACCATTTCTGGGATTTTGGTCATCTCAACTTTATATGCATAATATAAACCAATCGCAGAGCCTATGGCCATACATGCCAATATTTCTGTGATGGATACGATATTAATCTGCAGTAATGTGGCTATTATGGCAATAAGCATCCCAACAGATGAGACTAAATTACCCGAGCGTGCCTCTTTCGTTTTATTCATCATCTTGATACCAATGATGAATAATACAGAAGCTATTAGATATAAAACTTGAATTAAAATCATTATTTTTTCTTAAACATTTTTAACATCCGATCTGTAACTGCGTAACCGCCCACCACATTTATGACGGCAAGTACTAAGGCTAACATCCCTAGCCATTTACTCAATGTAGTGTACCCAAGCTCATTACAAGCCAATAAAGCACCTACAATAGTAATTCCTGAAATAGCATTAGAACCTGACATTAACGGTGTGTGTAATGTAGGGGGTACTTTCGCGATTAATTCAAACCCTAGGTAACTTGCCAGAACAAGCACGTAGAGTAAAATAATCAATGATTCAATATTCATAAGAAATATCCTTTAAAAATTTACAATTTGTTTTGTGAAGGCATGTACTAAATTGCCTTGATGCGTAATTAAAGCACCTGCCGTAATTTCTTCTTCCATATCCCAATGAAAAGTTTCGTTATTGGCTAAATGAAGTAATAAGGCACTAATATTTGTTGCATATAATTGGCTTGCATTGGTGGATAACAACGAAGGTAAATTGGCTTCCCCAATGATGGTCACACCATGTTTCTCGACCGTTTTACTAAATTCAGATAAGCTACAATTTCCGCCAGATTCGACAGCCAAATCAACAATGACTGCGCCTGCTTTCATCGACTTTACCATCTCCTCTGTAATTAGAATGGGTGCTTTTTTGCCTATGACAAGTGCAGTGGTAATCACTAAATCTGCATCTTTTATTTTCTCTTCAATCAGCTCTTTTTGTTTCGCTAAAAATTCAGCCGAAATTTCACTCGCATATCCTCCCTCTACTTTCACGGCATCTGCACCTTCGACACTTAAAAAACGCCCCCCCAATGATTCAACTTGTTCCTTTGTTTCAGGCCTAACATCACTCACTTCCACGATGGCGCCTAAACGTTTTCCTGTTGCAATAGCTTGTAAGCCCGCTACTCCGGCACCGAATATTAAAACTTTAGCTGGTGTGATTGTTCCCGCTGCAGTCATCATCAATGGAAATATTTTTGTTAATGCATTGGCGCCTAATAATACGGCTTTGTAGCCTGCCAAATTTGCCTGAGAACTCAAGGCATCCATTTTTTGCGCCCTTGAAATTCTAGGAACAGCATCCATAGCAAAAGCACTTATTTTTTTCTCCAGCAAAGCCTTCAAAATTAAAGGTTGTGTATAGGCATACATGAAGGAGATACAAATACTTTCTGGTGGTAATTGTTTTATTTCATCTAGTGTAAAAATATTTACTTTCAAAAAAATCTTAGCACTGTAGACATTTTTGTTGGAAACAACCTGCGCCCCGGCATGTAAATAATCTTGATCTGCAAAGGAAGATGCATTTCCTGCCCCCGATTCAACTTGAATAGAAAATCCCTTTTTAATGAGCTGTTTAACAATATCGGGGGTCATTGCAACCCTGTTCTCAAAGTCTTTTGTTTCTTTTAATACACCAATGAGCATTGTATAGGTATTTGTTTTGATTACTAAAGTACTTACAAATAATTAATTTCATATTTCTAATCTCAGAAACTTTATAATTAGTCGCTGAACAATATTTTTTTTCTAGCCTAATTTCAGAAAAAGTCGTGATGGTAAAATCAAAAGATATGACTCCCCAAGCTCACTAATGGAGAAAGAAAAAGCCATCCGTCAGTTAACGGATGGCTTGCTCAGGGGGGCTCCCTTAAAGGGTGGAATGTTGCAGCCATTTTTCATATTGTGATACTACAAAACCAATTTGATTTTAAAGCACCCAATAAAATTAATTACTAGTGGCTGGTTTTATTTTTTGAAAACATACTTCACCACAAAATAAATAACCAATGCAGAAAGTACTCCAGTTAAAAAGTCCGTCATTGGTACCATAACTGCCGTGTAAATCATCATTGAAAATTCGAATTTTCCTGCCTGTTTAATTTCTTTTATTTCAGATGGTTTGATCATGTTGCTGGCCACCCAGACCAAAATACCACCAATACAAGCCATCGGAATTAACTCCAAATATTGAGCCAAATAAAATGCCATGGTGAGTTTTAGGATAGCTTTAAAGTAACCTGCCAAAGGAGTCGTAGCGCCGGCTTTTATACTTGTTGCTGTTCTGGCCAATGCGCCTGTACATGGAAATCCTTGTAGCAAGGGTGTGATGATTTGAACTAACCCTTGACCAAAAAATTCTTTGTCCGGGTTAAATGGCGTTCTATCATTTTTAGCTAATCGATCAGCCATCGACGAACATAAAACACTTTCTACGCCTGATACAAATACAATGCCAACCACAAAATATACAATGTCAAGCATTACACTTCCGTTCAAAGCAGGCAAAAATGGCATTTGTATTTTGAAGAAATTATTTGGGATAGATCCATATAAATCGCGAACTAAAATAATTTTTTTATCTGTTAACAACGTGGCTGCCAGTAAAGTAGCTGTACCCATTGCAATTACTGGGCCAGGGATATAAATAGATATTTTCAAGAGATATTTTGCTAAAATAAACGTTATTAGCCCTAATAATATTGACCATCCATTAATTAAATGAAGGTGTTCCGACATAAAATTAATTCGCTCACTCAAGCTTCTAGAACTATCACCAAGCAATGTTTTAAAGCTATCTAGCCCCAAAATATCTTTGAAGTTTGTCGCAGCAATAGCCACCGCAATACCCACCGTAAATCCAACAATAATTGAATTTGGGACAAGTTTGGCATATTTACCCACGCCATATGTACCCATTATTATTAAGATAATTCCGGAGATAATGGATACCAAAACAAGGAAACCATGCGCTTGTTCAAAAGTTCCACCGTTTGCTGGATCACTGTACTTCGCTATTAAAGCTGCAATAACCGGAATAAAAGCAGCAGTAGGACCGTAAACCTGGTATTTTGAACCGCCAAATGTCCTGCCCACTACACACGCCAATGCCCCTGCTATAATGCCGTGTTCCGGTCGCATTCCCATGGCCATAGCGAAACCCATAGCCATCGGAATGGCTGTCATGGCAACGATTAAGCCGGCACTCAAATCTTTATAAGCTACATTTAACCAATTTTCTTTCGTCAAATCCTCCCATCGAGAATCAAAAAAAGTAAAAAATAATTTTATTCGCCCCAATGGGCTTGTTGGAAATTTTGACTCGCTCATATTCGTTTATTTAAATAATTGATTTAATTCATCTTTACTCGCATAAGCATGGTCGCTTGCCCAGGCCACTTCTTTATATTCAACTTTCGATTTTTTTATTAGGGGAATTGGGTCAAAACCGTTTTTATGAGGTTTCAAGCGATAATCTTTGGGTAAATAAATAAGATCTATTCGTTGTGCTGTATAAAAATTTAAGAAGGCATTTTTATTCATACCATTAAAAAGTTCTATTTTAATGGCATGAAGACTAGATTCGTATGTGTTCAAAATGATAGCTATCGCATCATTGAACTCTGAACTTGCTAATGCCTTAATTTTTTTTGCTGAATCATAAAACAATAGTTCCGTTATCGAATCGCTGATGTGCTCTGAATACATTAATATGATCGTTGATTTTTCTTGCTTTCGCTCTTCGAGAGCATACTTTAGCGTATTTAAAGACTCTATTCTAAAGTCGATAGGAATTAGTATTTTCTTGTCCATGCCTTGCGCGATTGATAAATAATACGACAAGTATAAGCTGACGCTATTAGAGCCAATTAAGATTAAGATTAGAATTTGATTAGATTTTTAGCCTAGACACAATAGAGCCAAGCAACTAGCCAAATTGTAGTCGTAGATAATGGTCTAATTGGCTTGAAGGGGGACAGAAATTTTAGCGACTTAGAATGCCGCTATAGGTAATTTTACTTGAACAGTAACTCCCTTATGTTGCACAGATTTGATAATAAGTTCGCCTTTGTGAATTTTAATAATGTTTTTGGTTAGAGGTAACCCAATCCCATAGCCATCATATGCGGCCGTATTGCTTGCCCTAAAGAAAGGGTCAAATATAAAAGGTAATTCTGACTCAGGAATTCCAATTCCTTGGTCTTTAATTATCAGGACTATTTCATTGTTTGTGGAAGCCAAACTTACAATTACTGGTTTATTGCTCGAATATTTACAGGCATTTGTCATAATGTTTGTAATGGCTAACATGAGCAAATCTTTATTCCCCATTACTTTTAATTTTTTAGGATTTTCAGGTAACAACTCAAAGTCTATTTTTATATTATTTTTAGGAATTAGTTGATTCATGATTTCATTGGCTTGCAATATCAACTCGTCCGTCCTTAAAATGGTATTGTTGAATTTATTATTCTTGTATCCAATTTGTGCTAAAAAAAGCAAGGATTGGCTTATTTTATTGAGCCTTTCTGATTGTTTAAGTATTTTTTGCAAGGCCTCCTTATACTCTACTGGAGTTCTATCTTTCAATAAAGCCACGTCTGCCTCACCAATAATAGCCGTAAGTGGCGTGCCAAATTCATGTGAAGCATTACTAATAAAGTTTTTGTTTGTTTCAAAAGCTATTTCTATTCTATTCAAAAGATTATTAAATGTGGTGGTAAGCCTTTTGATTTCGTCTGTATTTTTAATATCATCTAATCGTAAATGTATATTATCTGTACTTATACTATTTACTTTAGTAATTATATTATCTATTGGATCAAAAAATCTCTTTGAAAATAAATTGGTGAGGTAAATAATAAATAGAATTGAAATAAGGCCCCCTACAAGTAATACTTTTCGCAGCAAAATTAAATGGTGCGTGTTATAGTAGTTTTTTGCCGAAACGATGACGAAATAAAAACCTTTCGTCGTTTCTCTTTTTTTTCCGTAATAAAAAACATCCTCTTTTTGAAAATTAGCAGATTGCTGCGTGTAAGTTAACTTAAGGAAATTAATAGGAAGTGAATTCGCCTCTGCTAATTGTTTAATTGCAGCTGCGTTAGGGCAATATAATATGTATTCTTTTTCTTCGCTAAGTAATTCTAAGTGCTCTTCCCTAATGGTTTTTAATACTTGGGCGTATCTCTGATTGGATTCAAAATGGCGTTTTTCTGCAACACTAACTCTAGCCTCTAGTCGCTTGTAAAAATCTGCGTATGAATAATTAGATAAAAAGTAATAAACGCTTGATCCCAAAAAAAACAAAATCAGGCTTATTGAAATTATTAACAGAATGGTGATTTTACGTATACTACTCATGATTCTTTAAGAATATAACCCATCCCTACAGCCGTATGTATCAATTTTGGTTCAAAATCAGCATCTATTTTTTTTCGAAGGTAGTTGATGTAAACGTCTACCACATTAGTACCTACGTTGAAATTGATATCCCACGCGTTTTCTAAAAGATCCATTCTTGATAGTACTTTGCCCTTGTTTTTAAGAAGTGTAAATAATAATCGATATTCTGTCGCGGTAAGTGCGATGTCTTTGCCATTTCGGCTAACCATTTTTGCTTCATCATCAAGCACTAAATTGGAAATAAAATATTTAGATTTGGGATTGGGGACACCCATTTTCTCCAAATTTAATCTTCTTAAAATAGCATTTATGCGTGCTATAAGTTCATTGAACTTAAAAGGCTTGACTAGGTAGTCGTCCGCTCCTGAATTTAACCCTAAAGCAATATTGTCTGGCGTATTTAATGCTGTTAAAAATAGTATGGGCGTTTGAATTCCGTGCTCTCTAATTTCCTTGCAAACCTCTATCCCATTTTTTTCGGGTATCATTATATCTAGCAAAACGATGTCATATGGGTTGTTTAATACCATTTCAAGGCCATCTTTGCCATTTAGCGCCACAGACACTTCGAAAGATTCTTCCCCCAAGCCCTTTTTAACAAAATCGACCACATCCGGCTCGTCTTCAATAAGTAGTATGGAGATAATATGCATTGATTTGACGATTAAAATTTTACTTATTGAAGTTATAAAAAAATATTATAGAATAAATTTTCACCAAATATATCATAAAAACCAATGCCTGTATTTTTGATACGCATTTTTGTAGAAAGGTCGCAATCAATCCTCGTCTTTATTTACTGGGACGTAAATAAAAATTAACTCGCTAAAGCCAAAAATGTCTCTTTACTGAAATTAATAGGGGTTTTTAAACGAAAAAAGAGGCCAGTATGACCTCTTTTTTCGTTTATCCCTTAAAATTTGATACCTGTTTCCAGGGGCCATTAAAAATTATTTGGCAGCAGTTGTATAGGATAATACCTTAAGTATTTGTTGGTGCGTAAATCCATTAGGATCATATTGAGTCATTTTAGACTTGTCCAGCATTTCCTTAGGTAATGGGAAGCCAATTCTATATTTCATTAAATCGTTCATCGACTTAAATACGTCCCAAGTCATAATCGTCGTATTTCCTAAACTCGTACCTGAGGTTAGGCGTCTGGCAACTCCCCAACCGCCCATATTCAATTTTGCCATATTGTCTTTAAAGAATGGCTTCCAAAGTGCTTTATTTTCTGAAATAAAACCAGTTATATTCGCTGGCCGACCATAATTAAATTGTACATATTCTCCTGCTCCTGGTAAATCATCTTCTGTCACGAAAACATTTCGCTCGTCTTTTGTCCATTTGAATGACGTAGTTAGAAGCGCGAGGTCATCCTGCTCTGATTTGCTGAGAACTTTTGCGTTATTAGTCCACCAAGCAAATTTTGGATCTAATAATTTATCGATGTTATCCGCACTTTGAGCAAAAACATAGTTAAACCCATTTTCATCATCCACGCCATCCATTTTGACAACTTGTAAAAAAATCCATCCCGACAAATCTCCACTATTTACAGATGCTTGTGCCACTTTGGATTGTATCATCTGGACTTTTTCAAAATTTTGAAGGTTCCCTTCCACGCGTACAGAATGTATAGAGTAAACACGTTGCGCTTGTGCAACATTGATCGAAATTAATACGATCGCTAGTAATGATAAGATCTTTTTCATTTTTGACTTTTTAGATTTTTTAGCTATTTAATATTAATTATTTTTTTCTCTCACTTCTACTTTCCAAATATCTGTTCTTACCATCGTTCTTGCAGTCGCTGGTATTGGAGTTTTAGGAAATAGTTTTTTGTATGTCGACATATATTCATCCACAGTTATACTATACGATTTATCCCAATCTTTAAACAGGTTTCCGGTAACATAATTGTATTCTGATCCTTCGGCCAAAGGGACAATTAGTCGATTAAAATACCAGGCTGTTCTATTCCCATTTTTAATAAACTCTTGATGAATGGGCTGATACACTTCCTTTTCTTGTCTTTCATATTCCCCATCTTTCCCAGGAAGAGATTTCATAAAATTGACCTCCATGTATTCCCCCTCACCGCGTAGCGCAGTAACATTCGTGTAGATCTCCGTTTTTACCGGTACGCGTAATGAGGTATACATATTGGCCATGCCTGTTAAGGTTTTTTCATCCATACTTGGAAAGGCTTTTTTCATAAAGTCTGCGGTATTCGTTTTTGAAAAATCATTGATGGAATTAGCCGACTGGATAGACACTAGGTCATAGTTAGGATTCCCCGAACTTGTCAAAACACTGTAAAGTGTCATACTAGATACATCGCCTTGTTTGATTTTTTCCTTCCAAATCTTCGACGCATACGTCTTAATTAAGCTGATATACTCCGCCGATTTACCTCTGTCGGCCTTGTAATAGTTTACTAAATAAAATGTTTGCTTTGTACTTGTTTGAGCAAATGTAAAGAACACGCTCATTAGCAAGCAAGTGGTGATAATTAGTTTTTTCATAGGTATTTGAGTTTATTTTTTCCTACTCATAAGGCTTTTCGGTTACGCTCCGTTTTTTATTGTGGGAGCTAATCTCCACAGGTATCTTTTCTAAACTAATAAATATTCTTGAATTAATTATAATACATCGCCAGGCTTTACAATTATTTAATTTTACTTGATAAAAGTGGGGTAGATGGCACTACTCTGTAAAAGAGGAGATAGAAAGATCAAAAAATGCCCCCATTTCAAGAAATTGGACGCGGTTTTTAAACAAAAAAAAGAGGTCGAAATGACCTCTTTTTGATTTTTATTGCCCTTACAGACGATAGATACAATGAAATGACTGTGTATTTGACCATCAGGAAATTATGCGTTAAAAATTAGTTTAACCCTTTCTTGATTGTAAGCCCAATTTGGCCCGAATGATAGGAATTATGATATAGAATGTGGGCAAACAATTTTGCTTTGGACACCGCTCCAAAAAATGGCGTTTCAATTATTTCTGACCATCCAGCGTTTGAGGTGCTTTCTATAATGTCATCTAGCATTTTATACCCTTTTTCTATTATTTTTTTACTTTCCTCAAAATCTTTGCCTTGACCCTGATCTAGTTGACCCATTGTGGTATTTTGAATCTCACTAGGAATCCCGAAAAAATAACCGAATAGTAGCATTGTCTCACCCATATGCCTGTAAATAAATCCCACAGAAGAAGTTTGTTTATTTAATTTTTTAGAACTATTCTCTTTATCTATCATATCCAATGAAAAACTACAAGAGAGAATATTTTGTGCCAAAAGGTCTTTGAAGATTTCTTTCACAACTTTAATACTATTGAGTTTGATTTTTATGCAAATAAAAAGGTTATACAATAAAAGTATACGCTTTTAGCTTTTTTATCTGCTCCACTTATATACGAAAGTTACAACCATAATGCGACGATTGAATAGGTGACTATCTGGAAATTAAAGGGATAATTTTTGCGCTGATATGATTTTCCAAACGCTAAATGAATGAAATAATGCAATAAAAAGATTACTTATAATGACGGGATTTGTAATGGTTCCAACCATAATTGGACTTAATAATTTATATAATATTTGAACAGATAAAAGCGCCATAACAAACTTTGGGTCAAATTTGAATAGCAGTAGAGCTGAGAAAATGAAAATTGCTAAATAAATAGACAGTAAAATTCCTCGTGCTGGAGTTTCAATTCCGTATGAATCAACGGCCCAATTGGCCTTTAGAAGTATCCCTAAACAAACAGGAATTAATACGAGAATATTAAGTACTAGCGATATTTTGGGGAATAGCATTGTATTCATTTTTATTCCGTTGAGATTAAAGAATTGAATTTCCTTCAATTTTACATACAGGACTTAATTACATCTCTAAAAATCAAGAGGAGAAACAAAAGCAAGCCAACGATTACTTCATTTCGATACTTTTTAAAGAATTGAGATAGCCTATCCATAATACATAAAAGATTACACGATAAAAATAAAACTTTTTATCATTTCGGAACTTGAAATAAGAAATGATAAAAAACCCTCCCGCAAAAAATTTCAAAAAAATATAGTTGAGGTTGTAGAAATAATTTAAACCCGATTTGAACCAAATTCAGGGGTATATTCGTTAAGATTTACGTTATAAGCCAAGCGCCATTAGAAAACCGGCATTGCATCACTCAAAGTTATGTTGTAGAGTTGCAGCTTTTACGAAAAAAGCCGTAAAGGGGCAACCTTCAAACGCCCAGCCAAAATTCGGAGTTTTATACGCGATATTTTTTTATTTGTGCAGAATCATCCATAAAAAAATGATACATATCCGTTTGATCAAATAATTTGAGTGGTAAATCAGCAGGGCTATTTTTAAATTGATGTGCATTATTGACCAAAGTTCTTATTCGGATTAGGACCTAAAATATACCTAATTTTTCCTCCTTTAATTAGGTCAGGGTGTGAAATCCAAGATTTTATCGGCTTGCCATTGAAACTCGCCTGCTGGATATACATATTGTCCTGAGAATTATTTTTAGTCTCAATTGAAATTGTTTTTCCAGGATAAAAATCGGGGTTAAGTTTAATTTCAATTTTATCGAAAATAGGACTGCTTAAATCGTAATAGGGCGTATTAGCCACTCCGCCATCCATACTAAATATGCCTATTTTCATCAAAACAGCTAATGAACCCATGAGCCCTTGGTCCTCATCTCCACTATATCCATAATTGGGCGAAAGGCCTGAATATACTTTTTCGATGACCTTACGGGTCCATTTTTGGGTCAACCAAGGAGCACCGATTTGATTGAAAATATAGCTCGTTTGAATGGAGGGCTGGTTTCCAAAGTTTAAATAAACTCGGCGATTTTCCTCCTGTGTTTCCGTATCATGAGATTTTCCACTAACAAAATCATGCACAGAAGCCTTTTCAAAAGACTCATTTAATTTTGCCACCGCTTTATCTTTTCCTCCCATCAAGCTGGCTAATCCCTTTAAATCATGTGGGACAAACCAAGTCCATTGAGCTGCATTTCCTTCTTCCCAACCATGGTCATAACGTAAAATATCCACTGATTTCTCCCAATTCCCATCTAAATTTTTGATCCACATCCAACCTATTTCTGGATTCCATATATTTTTATAATTCTGCGAACGCTTTATGAACAATTGATAATCATCTGTTTTTCCTAAGGCCTTTGACATTTGGGCTAAAGAGAAATCCTGATAGGCATATTCAAGTGTTTGCGCAGATCCGTCCAAGTGAAAACCATATCGGATATTACTGATGGGATGAGGCACATAGCCGCGCTCCATATAATACTCAATCCCACCGCCCTTAAAAGTCTTGTGTTCATAGCCTGCCTTGCTCATCATACCTCCAGGAAAATGATTTTTACGCATGCCTTCATAAGCCTTTTGTATATCAAAACCACGAATCCCTTTTTGGTATGCACTTACAATAAATGGAGTCGAAGATGCTCCCGTCATTACATACGTATAATTTCCACCCGCGGGACCTCTCGGAATTAGCCCTCCGTCATCATACATCATCAACATCGAATTTATGAACGATTCGGTCACCTCAGGATAAACCAAATGCCACAAGGTATTTATCGTCCATTGCGCTCCCCACATGGCATCAAAATTATGGTGATTAAATTTCGGTTGGCCATTAGCCTTCAAAGGAATTTGACCCGTGCGTGGCTTTTCCCCTGTCATGTCCAAATATTTTCCATTAACATCGCTGACAATCCTTCTCCCTTGCAAAGCATGAAACAAGTCCGTGTAAAATCTTTTCTTTGCCACTTCATCCTTGCCTTCCACCTGAATACGACCTAGCCATTCATTCCATTCAGATTTACTTTCTTCCACAACACGGTCAAAATCCCAATGAGGAATTTCCGTTTTCAGGTTTAAAGCTGCTTGCTCTGTACTCACATACGAAATAGCAACTTTCATCAAACGATCTTCGTTTTTTTCCGTTGGGAAGTTCACGTAAACCCCTATTTTCTCCCCTTCAATCTCGTTTGAAAAAGCCTCTAATTTCCCTTTTCGCCATGCGGCAATTTTAGTAAATGGCTTGTCAAATTCGACCACAAAATAGACAGGCAAAATTTTTGGTCGGCGTACCGCAGGCGACATGATGGCATAGCCTTCAATTCGATGATCTCCCACCTGCTTAACATACGCACTTTGGGTATCTGAAGGTCCTAAAAACGTAGCAAAATCAAACAATATTTGACTTTGCTCAGACTTTGGATACGTATATTTATGAAATCCCACACGAGTAGTGGCCGTCAACTGCGCTTTAATTTTATACGATTCTAGATAAACTTCATGATAACCAGGTTTAGTTATTTCCTTGGCATGCGAAAAAGTGGATCCATATTTACCTGAACCCAATTGGCCTTTAAATTCCCCTGTAGTAGGTAATACAGGGACCCCTGATAATTGCCAACCGTGAATATGGCTAAAGCATTTGATGCTATCTGATTTATATCGATATCCCGCTCCCCAGTCACTTTGAACACCATTATCAGGACTTAGATTGACCATACCAAAAGGCCGACTAGTCGAGTTAAAGAAAAACCAGCGAGAATTAGATGAATCTAAAAATGGATCTACCAAATCAGATAATGAGAATTTATCATGACTTAGAACACTTACTTTTTTCGCTAAATCTAAATAAGAAATATCTTTAAAGGCTTTAAAACCTTCCAACAAGATTTCTTCTGAATCGGCCCAATGAATTTCAGTAATTTGCTGGTATGGCCACACCTTATCTTTTTTGATATAAGGAATTAAAAAATCCAAACATTTCTTAATTGTCGCACCCTCAGGTGTTTGATAATGCCATAAGTCAACCTTCAATTTTTGCGCAAATTCGGCTAGATAAAAGAAGCCTCGCAGATTCATTAAAGAATAACCAAAAGACTTAGTTCTGGCCAATTCATGCGGTTGAGATCCGTCGGGCTTCAACTGTGATGCCATCCGAGATTTGGTAATTTCTAATTGGCGCCTTGCCAACTCATTTTGGCCCAAAAACATAGCAAAATTGATAATTTGAACATCATAATAAGTGCCATGGTTGTTATGCTCATCAGCTTCATCCTTGCCAATGGGACTTTCAATAAGCCAAGTCAAAAAGTCTTTAAACCAGATTTTCAATGCTTGATGATCAGATTTACGCCATTGCGTAGAGGCTTGTAATTTCTCTGCAGCGTCCGTGATTTTAATCAGAAACCGGGTTTCAATGATACCAATTCCACGACCTGTATTAATACCTGGAATTCCTTGGCTAAAATTCAAATTTGGATTCTGTTTTGTTTTTGGATCTATAAACCAAGTCTTAATTAATTTAGAGGCAAAGGCAGCATATTTTTCATTTTTAGTTTTTTGAAATGCTTGTGTCAATAATTCCACATCGTCTATCAATTCATCCATTTCATCCGAATCAGTGATTCCCTTTATTTCAGGATTTTTAACGCCATCTTTTCGGATGTACGGTTTTCCATCTGGTTTACTTGGATCTGGCCACCAATAAGGTCCTTGGCTCATATAATCATGCTTATCTCCACTAGGTGGAATTTGAGTTTTATGCATAACGGAATAAAGCTTTTGTAAAGCAATGAGGCGATCTGCCTTTTTTATTAGCTCGGAATTATCTTTTGCCTCCAGAGAAATGAACGATGAAGTAAAGAATAAGAGTAGTAAATAATTTTTCATACGAGTAAATCAGGTAAACCTGAAAGTAAATTAGGGATGATTTATAGTGATTTATAATTATTCTGTAATTAATTAAAAAAATAGTAGCTGTTTAAAATCAACCAAAAAAATTAGACCACAAACTTTATATTTTAATTAAAGAAACACCACTTTTCCCTTAAATCTAGCAATATGAAAATCTAAAAATTCTTTTTTTTCTAATGTGCGTACATTCTTTGCTACACAGTACCTAAAAACATTTATAATGGAAATAAAAATAGAACTGAATGAGATTTAAAGTTATTGGGGGAAAAATAATGTGGTGTGATCTTCATTATTATTTGATGAGTAAATGTATTCATTATGACACTATCCAATTAACTGTGTAAGTAGAAAAGGGGGTTCAGATTTTCGCTTCAATTCAAATATTGCGTTTTATCTTCAGTAAATAAACTCGAATTTAAGTTTAAATTAACGAAGCCGCGTATCATTATATACCATTTACATTACCAACGAACAGCCTTAAAAGTCCAATCAGGATGAACTTTTTGCATTTCAATTTCATCGTTTCGCTTAGTCAGGCCACAGGCTAAATAGTTTTGATGTAAGGCCGCCAAGGCCACTCGATCTAATTCTACCCCTAGGCCAGGCTCACCGGGTACTTCGACCGAGCCATCCTCAAATTTCATTCGACCACCTATAATAATTTCATCTGATTGCCATGGATAATGGGTATCTAACGCATAGGTCATTTTGGGTAATGCCGCTCCAAGGTGCACCATGGCAGCCAATGAAATCCCTAAATGACTATTTGAATGCATCGACAAATCTCTGCCAAATGTTCCACAAATACCTGTCAAAGTCATTGATGCCCGTAATCCACCCCAAAAATGGTGGTCGCTCAAAATAATATCTTCGGCGCCAATTTCAATACTTTTAGGAATTTCAGCAAAGGAGGTCGTGCACATATTAGTGGCCAAAGGTGTTTTCAAAGCCTTGCGAACTTGTGCCATATTTTCTTGCCCACGGACAGGATCCTCTAAATATTCTAAATACGGTTCCATTTCTTTGCCATATTTTATGGCAGTTTCAACGGTCCAAAGTGCATTTGGATCAATTCTTAAGGGATATTTTTCGCCAAATGCTTTGTGTAAAGCGATTACCGCATCTACTTCCTGTCGCGGCTCAAAAACTCCCCCTTTTAACTTGATGGACTGAAATCCAAATTCCTTACACATCGCCTTGGCTTGTGCGACAATCTCCTCTGGGTTTAGCGCACTTTTTTGTCGGGCTGCGTCCCAACCTATCGCTTTGGGATTTGTATCAAATCCCCATTCCCCTCCTGCACCTTCATACTTATAAAATAAATAAGCAGAAAAAGGAACGCGGTCGCGCATCTTTCCCCCCAACAAATCAACAATGGGTTTACCCGTTACCTTCCCCATGATATCCATGCAAGCCACTTCCACAGCACTAAAAATATGTACTAATTTTCTTTGATCCCACGGAGTTAGACCTCGGTCAGCGACCGAATCTGTACCAAAAGCTCGTTCTAAAATATGCCTAATTTGATTTAATTGGAATACATCCTGGCCAATCAAAAGTTTTTTTGATTCTTCCAAAGCCGCATCAATATCCTTCGTTCCTGGTATTTCACTAATACCGGAAATATTATCTTCCGTTACAATTTCTAAAACGGTTCTTAAAGCATAAGGAGCATGTAAGCCTGCTGCATTCAATAAAGGTGGGTCAACAATCGCAATAGGAGTTATGTGGATTTCCTTAATGCGGGGACCGGCGATATAAGTCATATTTATTTTTCTAATAGTAATACCAATGAACTGTGATCCAGCTCTCCATTCCCCATTTCTACAGCCTTACTCATTTGTTGGGCCACTTGAGCAGTTCCAATTAAATCAACATTTAATGCATTTCCTGTCTCCAAAGCAATATTCATATCTTTCTTGTGTAATTTTATTTTGAAACCTGGCTTGAAATTTCGATCGATGATTCGTTGGCCATGTAAGTCCAAAATGCGACTTTGGGCAAATCCCCCCAACAATACTTCGCGCATTTTTTCTAAATCTACACCCGCTTGATTTGCTAAGGTAAATGCTTCTGAAACGGCTTGAATCGTCATGCCAACAATCATTTGGTTACAAGCTTTTGTAATTTGTCCAGCGCCTGCTACCCCTATATGAACTATATTTTTTCCCATGGCTTGAAAAATAGGCAATGCCTGATTGAATGCCTTGCTAGAACCGCCAACCATAATTGAAAGCGTAGCCACCTCAGCACCCACTTGGCCACCTGAAACGGGAGCGTCCAAAGCTTCCACACCATATTTAGCCAAATCACTATGAATTTTCTTGGTTGTCAAGGGGGAGATCGTCGACATGTCTACGAAGATTTGCCCACTTTTCATATGACGGATAATTCCATCGTCCCCATACAAAACGGCCTCTACCTCAGGAGAATCTGGTAACATCGTAATGACGAGGTCAACGGATTGTACCAATATAGAGGGAGAAGCACAAAGTTTAGCTCCTGCTAATTTTACTTCACTGGCGGCAGCACTTTTTTCAAGAACAAACACTGAAAAGTCTGCTTTCAGTAAATTTAAAACCATGGGTTTTCCCATAATTCCCAAACCAATAAATCCAATATTTTTCATATGTTAATTAAATTAAGGGGAACAGCTTTGCCCCAATTAAAATGACTACTAAACCGGTTAATCCCATTACTACTAAAAGTGGTGAAATAGTCTTAAGAGCTTCCTTTTCTGTCAGGTCACTCAATTTGCAAAATATCCAAAACCCTGCATCATTCATCCATGGAACTAATTTAGATCCACAACCAATCGCTAATCCAATATAAACGGGATTAAATGCTAAGTGTGCCTGCCCCGCCATCCCGGACAAAATTCCCGAAGCGGTAATCAATGCGACTGTGGCTGAACCTTGTGCTGTTCGAACAACTGCAGCAATAAAAAAAGCCATGGGAATTAATGCCATTTGGTACCCAGCAGTCAATTCCGCTATCTTAGCACTAATACCCGTTTGTTGGAGTATCCCCCCAAAGGCGCCGCCAGCAGCCGTAATTAATATGATACCACCCCCACTCATTAATGCTGTCTGCACAAAAGGGCTCAAATTTTGTCCCTGATCCTTTTTATTTTTGGCCATAACCCATAATGCCGCAACCCCACCTAAAATGATGGCAATATTTTTGTCTCCCAAAAATTTAATGATAGCAGCAAATTGATTAAATGTGCCTCCTATTTCAATGACATTGCTTCCTTTTAAAAAATTTGACATAGCAGTATCCAAACAAATAAGGACCAGTGGAATCATAACCGGCAATAAAGAGACTCCTAATCCAGGTAAACTTTGATCTTCTTTGGCCGAAATTTCTTTAAGATCTTCCAATTTTGCATCGACTGAATCCCTTAATTCAATCGGCCATTTTTTATTGGCCCAAACAGAAAAAATATAGCCGGCTGATACGGTGAAAAAACCTACTACTAATCCACATCCCATCATTAGACCGATAGGTATGTGCATTTCGCCGATTAAGAAAAGTGGTCCTGGCGCGGGGGGAACCAAAGAATTAGCCATAGCCGCACCCGACATGATGCACAATATCAATAATAAATAGTTTTTACCTATCCGCAAAGTCATGGCTTTGGCCAAAGGAATCATTAAAAATATAACGGTGTCAAAAAACACCGGGATTCCCAAAAAGAAGCTCCCAAAAAGAAAGGCGAAAGGCGCTTTTCCCACACCTGTAAACTTTAAAAGAGATCGAATGATTCGCTCTGCCGCGCCGGACTCCAACATACATTTTCCGATGATGGCAGCTATGGCAATTAAAATACCAATTTTGGCACACGTATTCCCAAACTCTGTGGCAATCCGTTCGCCAACACTTTTTTTAGAAAATGATAAGGCCGCCGCCGCGTCCATTCCTTTCGACAAGCCAAATTGCTCTAAAATAATCGCTGGCGTTAAAATGGCGACAACAAACGCGCCTAATAATAGGGCTAAAAATGGATGTAATTTTAATCCTATAATACCCCCTACGACTAAAACTATTCCGATGGCCAATAAAATAATGGGGTCCAAAATCATAATTGCTGTGTTCTAAGTATTGCTAATTTTTCCGCCATGTTTTTTGCTCCATCCGCTACAAAAGTAGCATCGGCCCCACAAGCAATAAAACGAATTCCCATTTGATGGTATTTGGTGTATTCTTCTGGATTAAAAAATAAAATACCCGTAGCTTTACCAGCTTTATTTGCTGCCTTAATGGTTTTTTCAACAGCTGCTAAAAATTCGGGATGATTGAATTGGCCAAAAATTCCCAGCTCCATCGATAAGTCTGCTGGCCCAATAAATAAGACGTCTACCCCGTCTAAATTTGCAATTTCATCTACATGATTTAAGGCTTCTTTTGTCTCTATCTGAACGATTCCTAAAATATTTTCTTGAGCGTTTTCGTAATAGCTTTGAAAGTTTTGCGCAAACTGTGTAGCCCGGACCATTTTGGCTACACCTCGCTGTCCCATAGGCGGATAGTACAAGCCATTAACTACTTTTTTAGCTTCCGTTAAATTATTTATTTTGGGGCACATGACACCTTCTGCTCCCATATCTAAAACACGATGAATTCGCTGGGGCTCGGCACTCTCTGCTCGAACAATGATTCCAGCGGATGTGTGTTGGAGCCCTTGCATCTGCCCCAAAGCCTCTTTTTCTGAACCAGCTCCATGCTCTAGATCAATTAAAACCCAATCAAAACCAGACAAACCTACAATCTCTGCGGTTAATGAGCTACCTAGGTTGAGCCAACATCCATGTAGGGTTTCTCCATTTTTTAATCGACTTTTAAGTTTTTTCATAGGTTTAAATAGAATATTTGAAGATGCAAAATAGTTATTTTGCTCAATTTATTTTACTCATTTCTATTGTTCGAGTGAGGTATTTTATATTATTAGCTTATCCGAAAACGCGTCGATTCAATATAACAAAGTCAAAGAGATTGACAGATTTGATTATTGGTTTTGACCAAATAAGTTCGTAAACTTCTCTACCGGGTATGCTCCTTTAAAGGGTGGAATGTTACAGCCATTTTCATTGTTTAAACCAATTAAAGGACACTTAATGTAATTTGGAGGACGTTTTACTTTATTTTTTATTCGACAAATATGAAGAAATGCCATCTAAAATCATGATTGCGATTTTATCCTCATTTGAATTAACAATTTTCAAATCTTTTGAATTACTAATATATCCACATTCAAAAAATACCGACGGCATTTTGGTATTTTCAATTACCCAAATTCCTTTTTCACCGCTATTGACCAATTTACTTTCTGTAAATAAACTACTTGTTGCCGCTAAGATTTTCTTGGCTAACATGTTACTTTCTTGCACATATTCATTCTTTTTAAATGGTACATAACATGCGGTTCCCGTACCCAATTGAGTAACATCGCTATTCATATGAATTGATATAAACATGTTCGCATTGGCCGCATTAGCGAAATTAGTCCTTTCCGATAGTTTAACTGACTTATCAGAATCTCTTGATAATAAAATATCAATATTGGGATTATTATTTAATGATTTTACTTTTAGAGCAATATCTAAGGCTAAATCCTTTTCACGAGTTCCGTCTGAAGCGGTTGCACCAAGGTCATTTCCACCGTGGCCAGCATCAATAATTATTGTATATTTTTTGTCTAATTTGGTCATTGGTCTTGAATCATCGGAACCATTTCTAAAGGCAAATAATAATACTGTTGCAGCCATAATTGGCAAAATAGTTAATCTTCTAAGATAACTAAATTTAGTGTTTGGGGATTTTGAAAACATTTGGACTCGACGTTTAATTGGTGAAAAGAAAAATGAGTTAGTTAGTATATGATTTTGTGCCGGATATGCTGATGTTAATAGTAATTCTGCCAAAACTCCGGCATCTTGATTTTGTATCGATTTTTGGTCTGCAATGAATTCATGTATTAGATACAATTCATTTTTTATCAACCAAGTAAATGGATTAAACCACCCAACCACCAATTGCAATTCAATCCATAATTTATCAAATGAATGATGCTCCTCAACATGAACAATTTCGTGAGCGAGTATCTTCTTTCCAATCTCACTTGTTAAATCAATTGAGGTATTCCAAAAAATATACTTAAAAAATGAAAATGGTGCTCCTTTAATATTGGTTAAGACTAAAAACATACCTGTTAATTCTTTCAAAGGGTATTGCTTTATTAATTTTCTAATGTTCATTAAAGATTTTATTAGCCTCGCCAACAAAATGACAGAAATTGATATTCCGAATATTAATACAAGATTATCCCATGAAAAATGGACACTTTTGTCAATAACGTCTTGTTCTATTGCGGTATTAGTGGCAGCAATAATATTTGCAACATGAACCACTTTAGGTGCTTCAACAAGTTGTTCTGCAATTATTTCAATTTTAATCAATGGCATTAACCATGAAAGTACTGAGCAACCTAATAAGTAAAACCTGTTGTATTGGTGAAAATTATTGTTTCTTAATACAAACCAATAGTATGAGTAAAGTATTGTACTACAAAGGATAACTTTCAATACATAAAATAGCATGGGTATCATACTTGTTATTTTTTGTTTTTTATCTGCTGAAGTAATAATTCTAAATCAGCGACCTTTAAATCTTCTTGTTTTACCATAAAGGAAACTACATCCGAAAAAGAGCCCTCAAAATATCCCTCAACCAATGTTTTAATACTTGATGAAGAATATTCTTCCTTACTTATTACCGATGCGTAGCAATGAACTCTGCCATGTACTTCATGAGAGATGTATCCTTTATCCATTAAGATTTTTATGATTGTCGCTATTGTATTACTATGCGGCTTGGGTTCCGGCATCGCATCAACCAGGTCTTTCAGGTAAGCGGTGCCTAACTTCCAAAGCACTTGCATTACCTGTTCTTCAGCTTTAGTTAATGGTTTATTCATTCTTTCTGTTTTATGAAAACAAAGCTACAACTAATTTTTTAGTTTAACAACTAACTTTTTAGTTTTATAAATTGTGTGTTCTCGACTTTAGGTATTTGTGCGTATTAAGAAACCTCAAAAGGAGAAACGAAAAAAAAGATGCCCATCTTCATCTTTCACGAAAACTTTCTATTTGAAAATCAAAAAGTTGCAACCACAAAAATGTCTGTTTAGAGAAAGATATGAAGGTTTTTAAACAAAAAAGAGGTCGAAAATGACCTCTTTTTGATTTGTGCTCCACTTACAGACGAAAGATGCAACTATTATGTGATGATTGAGTATGTGACTATTAAAAAATTAAAGGGTTAAACTTCGAACAAAACAACTTGCAGGCTTATGGGAAAAGCATAAAACCCTATTTTCAGTTTTTACTTTCTTTTTCAATTTGTTTCAGTATAAATTCTTGGCCAAATGTGAGTTTCTTGGCCAATGCACTTTTCGGTTCAATAACTCTCCAAAAAGGTGTGATTTCTCCTATTGGTTTTCCACTTTGTAATTTTTCATAGTTAGCTTCTGCCACAATTCTCAAAAATATTCCTGTAGTTACAGGACAAGTATAATCGGCATTATGCTCTATAGCCAGGTCTTTTCGTAATGTTTTTATGTCTATCCTCTTTCCAATTCCAATTTGTTGAATGTACTCATCTACAAGTTTTGGCGTGGCAATAAACATATTACTTCCTGCTGGAATATCAGCAAAGTCAATGTCAATTCGTTTAATTTTTGGCTCTTTCTTTTCGTTTAATTTTTCTAGCCAAGGCTTTCTCATTGATATATTTTTAATTGTATTTTAAAAAATACAAAAATAATAAAAAGATGCAGCTAAAATGTGATGATTGAGTATGTAATAATCAGAAAAATGAAAGGATGAACTTCCTACAATTTTAAAAAAAGGACTTGATTACATCTCTAAAAAAAAGAGAAACACAAGTATGCCCACTATGAATTCATTTCGGCACTTTTTAAGGACTTAGTTAGCTTATTTATAAAAAAAGGTTACACTATAAAAGTATAACCTTTTTACCATTATTGCTCCCCCTTTTGACGAAAGATGCAGCTATAATGCGATGATTGAGTATGTAACTATCCGAAGAATGAAAGGTTGAACTTCGTGTAAAATTAAAGGAGGTAAAAATTGGTTATTTATTTTCCTCAATTATTTTTTTTAATTCCTCTGGTATCTTCATGCTTTTAAGTGGTGGCACATTTGAGCCGCAAGTATTACCAACTGGAATTTCGATAACAAAAGATTTAATACCACCTAGAAGTAAGCGGGGGATTTGACCAATGATTTCTCTTTTATCGTGAATCCGAATAATTACATTTTCCAAAGAACCAACGTCTGAGGATATGGATAAGGTTGGCCAAGGATATGGGCACACTCAAGATGATGATAACAGCTTGACCTAAAATCGTTCACTTTGAAATAGTTACCCGCAATTTCTACCTCTTTAATAAAAAAAGGGTTAGCCTATCAGGCATTGTTGTATGTATTTTCATACGGTCTCTTTTTAATGCAAAAAAAATTACACTGGTATATACGATAATAACAAAAAAAAAAAGAAATTTAAAAAGGTGAAACCCGAAAAGCCTTCTAAACAGAGTAGGGAACAATTTAAATACAAATAAAAATGAAAAAAGTAAGTTTAATAGTAGGTGCAGTTGTGATGACTGCAATGATGCTAAGCTTTAGTGGTAGCGGTGCATCAACAGAAGAAGTAACCATCGGTAAACAAGTATGGATGACCAAAAACCTCAACGTGGACAAATTCCGCAATGGTGACCCCATTCCTGAAGCGAAAACAGTTGAAGAGTGGGTAGAAGCAGGTAGAAACAAACAACCTGCTTGGTGTTATTACAACAACAACCCAGACAATGGAGACCGTTATGGGAAGCTATACAATTGGTATGCTGTGAATGATCCAAGAGGATTAGCACCTAAAGGTTGGAAAATACCATCTAGTGGGGATTGGAGTCTTTTAATAGACTTTTTAAGTGGCGAAAGTGTAGCAGGAAAAAAAATGAAAAGCAACAGCGGATGGGAAAAAGATGGTAACGGAACCAACGAAAGCGGTTTCTCAGGTCTTCCGGGCGGTGCCCGTGGCTACGATGGTACCTCTAGGTCTTGGGCGTTCGGCTACGTTGGTGAGTACGGTTACTGGTGGAGTTCTACGGAGTTCAGTACGAGCAATGCCTGGGCCCGCTACCTGGATTACGGCAATGGCAATGTAAAAGAGTTCCAATACAGTAAGGTAGGAGGGGCCTCTGTTCGTTGCCTCAGGGATTAATTTATTTGATTCATTTGAGGAGACCACACCATTCAAATACTACATCAGTAATCATGTACCCATGATGGAGAACCTTTTAGAGTTCTATCAGAACAGTGATGGTAAGACGAAAAAGAAGATACTTAGCTGCATCTTTTCAGAAAAAATCCATTTTGACGAAAATAAAGTTGCAGCTATTTCTTTTCACAAACCGATTGAGGTTTTACTCAACGCCAGTAAGGTTTTACAGAGGAATAAAAAAGAAAAGGAGGTCAAAAAAGACCTCCTTCCCATTGTGGCTCCCTCTCCTGGGCTCGAACCAGGGACCCCATGATTAACAGTCATGTGCTCTAACCAACTGAGCTAAGAAGGAATACTGTTCCTATTGGGACTGCAAAAATAGGGGGCTAAATCAATATATGCAAGGTAGCCCCCTGTTTTTTTTGATTTTATTTGTCGGCCTTCTTCTTTTCTTCCTTCTTCTTCACCAAGTCCCCCGCATTAAGCTTCTTAGCTACCGTCGCATAAGGACCCGAAATGATCTGTTGGCCAACCTTCAGACCCGAAACAATTTCAATCTGCTCAAAATCCGAAATTCCCGTCTTCACCTCAACCTGCTTCACCTTACCTTTTTCCTCCACAAACACTACCTCTCGAATGTTTTCCTTGCGTTTACGAGCCGTATTCACATCATTCTGAGTCGTCACTGCCGCGCCACCCTCGGAGGACTTTTCGCCTTCCGCCTTTTTCTCAGCACCAAGCTCGCGAGTCGTTACTGACGCCAAAGGCACTGTCAATATATTCGACTTACGATTCGTTAAAATCTCTACAGAGGCCGTCATTCCCGGTTTCAGCGGATACGATAATTTGCCTTGAATCAAATCCGCATACGAACTACGTAACACACGAATCTTTACCTCAAACTCCGTCACCGCATCATTCGATACCGAAGCAGCCGTTCCCGATGAGTTTGCCGAACTTGCCACTTCATAAACGACACCCATAAACTTGCGATCAGAAGACGAAAATGCATCCACATCAATCATCACCGTATCACCCAAACTCACCCGCGTAATGTCATTCTCATTAACATTAACCCGAACCTCCATATTATTCAAATTCGCAATACGCAACATCTCCGTTCCCGCCATCTGCGAAGTTCCTACCACACGCTCACCAAGCTCCACATTCAGCTTCGAAATAATCCCACTCTGAGGTGCGTAAATTGTAGTTTTTGTCAAATTGGTTTTGGCCTCTTTAAAAGCCGCCTCCGCTGATTTGACATTAAAATTAGCCGCCTTCACATTGGCTTTCGCTGCTTCTAAATCTTGTTTGGCAACGATATAGGCGGACTGGAACTGATCGAAGTCTGAATCCGAAATTACCTTGTCCCTATGCAAACGATCATTCCGATCAAAGTCAATCTTTGCCTTACTTAAACGCGCCTCACTCTGCGCCAATACCGCCTTGCTCTGCTCCGAACCCGCCTTCTGCGCATTCACTTGGGCTTCCGCACGCGCCAATAAAGACACATAATTATCGGGGCGAATCTTCAATATTTCCTGACCAACAACCACCGAGTCCCCCTCAGCAACCGTCAAAGAGACAATCTCCCCCGATACATCCGGCGACACCTTCACCTCAACCTCCGGCTGAATTTTTCCCGATGCAGAAACCTTCTCCACAATTGTCCCACGCACCACCTGAGCAAACTCTACCTCCATAGGCTCCACCTTACCAATCCACTCCATCTTCTTCGCAAGACCCAAGCCCCCGAAAATTAACACCACCGCAGCTCCGATGATATACCATGTTTTTTTACCTTTCATAAGCTTAATTGTTATTCAGTTAATAGTCCGGAGTCATAAGTCCGGAGTCCGAAGGGTTACCATTCTTGGCCCCTAAATTATGTTTAATTCTAACGTCTAGCGTCCAATGTCTAACGTCTAAAATGTTAGGCTCTTTCCTTGATAAAAATCTAAAATCTTCGTCCGAAATACGTAGTCATATTTAACCTGTACCAAACTCAAACGCGCCTTATCCAAATTCGTCTTCTGTAAATTATAGTTGACAAAGTCAATCGTTCCCGCCGAAAACCGACTCTCCGACGCACGAAAGCTTTCTTCCAATGCAGACACTTGTACCGCACCCGCCTCATAACGCTTCGCCGCATTCAACATATTCACATACGCCTGCTCAATGTTTTGACGCAATGTCAAACGCGCCCGATCCGCCTCAATCTCCGCATTCCGCTGCTGCAAGCCCGCCTGCAAAACCCGCGTCCGATTTGCATACTTAGCGAAAATTGGAATATTCAAATTCAAAGAAACCACCTTGTTTTGCGTATTATTCAACTGATCAAAATAACCCACCGTAGCCCCAGAACCAAATTTTGGCTGTACTGTAGATACCGGATACGACTGCCCTCCAATCGATACCGAACCCAAATTAACGGTCTGGGTGCCCAACAACTCAACCGTGCGCAATGCATTTGATTGGTTGGCCGACCAACTTCCATTTAATGACAAAATAGGCAAACGAAAAGCCTTCGCCACCGAAACACTGCGCGACGCACTCTGTACCCGAAAATCAGCGGCACGTACCAAAGGCTGTAACGTAACCGCTTTCGCATATATGTCATTCAGCGAAACCTCATACCCCTTCGAAGAAGGGACCGGAACCTGTATCCGAGCCAAATCAAATGCCTGAATGCTCGAATCGTTTAACAACTGCAAGAGCGTTAACTTATTAATGTCCAACGTACTTTGAAACGAAACTACATTTGATTCCTCATTCGCCAATTGTGCCTTCAAATCCAATAAACTCGTGATCGATAAGGACCCCGCATTCACCAATTTCTGCGTACGATCTATTTGTAACTTGGTGATTTGAGATTGAGTATTGGCGATTGCCAACTGGTCTTCCGCATTCAAAATAGCCAAATACGCCAGCACCACCTGCAACGAAATGTTCTCCCGAATCGATGCCAAATCCTCCTGAGTCGCCTTCAACGTAAACTCATTTTGAGCAATCGTATTTTTAAGTGCCCCACCATTAAATAGCGTCAGGTTTGAATTCAAACCAACATTATTGAAGTTGATGTTCCGCGAATCAAATCCGTTCGTAAATGGATTTAACGAACGACCAAAACTCGCTGCCTGATTAACATTTCCACCCAACGAAGGCAATTGATTAAAGCGCGATTGCTGATACGTCAGCTCCGCATTCTTTAAACTTACTTCAAACGATTTAACGTTTAAATTATGCAATAAAGCAATCTCGACCGCTTGTGTCAATGACAAATGCACCACCTGTGCATTCCCTTGAATCGCCGTTTGCGCAAATCCCCCAAAGGACCCAAGCAACACCGAAACAAGCATGATGTATTTTCTAGTACGCATCTTTTTCAATTAAGTTTGCAAATTTAGCTAAAAGCTTTTTGGCAAAAAGTGATTTTTGGATAAACGGCAAGAGCTACGGATAAACCGATTATTTACCGCACCACCTGGTAGCGACGCTTCGCCTCGCTTCTTGAGAAAGCATTAAAATGCCACCACTCAAACTCAATCCGCATAAAACCCGCAGATACCATGGCCTCCCGCAAGATAAGCCGATTTTGATACGCCTTTTGGCTTAGTTTGCCAGACGCCAAAAGCTCCTTTTCGCGAGATGGATACGCCAACTCACCAAAAAAATCATACGGCGTACCCATATCTAGCGCTTTGCCTGACACATCAGCGACAGTTAGATCAATCGCCGAACCATAGTTGTGAATGGAATGCTCGCGCGGATCAGCCACATATTTTTGCCGCTCACTAGGTGGATATTTCGTTAAGGTATTCCACAATTCCCACTGCTTAGACAGCGGACGCGCCGCATCGTAAATCAACAAGCGATACCCTGGATGGGCTTTGGATAAGTGCGCTTGCGCGCGTTTTAATTTCGTAACCACCTCTGGCTGCAAAAAGGCCTGTTTTAGACATCCATATACGTCCTTACCCATAAAATTATCGGTCGTCGCATATTTTAATTCCACCAACACCTCCGGAATGTGTGCCCGAACTTCAAGCAAGCCCTGCTTTTGCATTTCCTGCTCAAGTGAGCAAGGAATTTGACCAAATACTCGAACCGACAACAAGCATAGAACCCAGAATAGACGCATAAGAACCAAAGATTTTCCCTAAATTTAGCCAAATTTCCTTGACCCTATGGCATTAAATTGGATTTGGTTTCTATTCTTCGGTGTAGCGTTTGTTGTTGCGCTTATTCAATTCGTCTTTTTTGGCAATGCTGATATCTTCAAAATTCTAGTAGATGGCATGTTTGATTCGGCCGAAATCGCCGTTATGAAAATCGCACTTCCACTCGCCGGCGTCATGACCTTTTTCATGGGTATTTTACAAGTAGGTGAGCGGGCAGGTGCCATCCAATTTCTTGCGCGCCGCATCGGTCCTTTCTTTACCCGCCTCTTTCCTGAAATCCCTAAAGATCATCCCGTTCACGGTCAAATGATTATGAATTTTTCGGCCAATTTACTAGGCTTAGATAACGCGGCCACACCTTTTGGGCTAAAAGCCATGCAAAGTTTACAGGAAATTAATCCGGTCAAAGAAACAGCTTCGAACGCACAAATCATGTTCTTAGTGCTACACTCGGCGGGACCCGTTTTAATTCCCTTGAGCATCATGGCGCAACGCGCTATTTACGGAGCCCAAGATGCCTCCGATATCTTTATTCCGTGCCTGATGGCAACCTATGCTACCACAATAACTGGCCTAATCATCGTAGCCATAAAACAAAAAATCAACCTATTCGAACCCGTACTCCTGACCTGGCTAGCGGGAATAACCGGACTCTTAGGCGGTATCTTGTGGTACTTCAGTTCCCTACCGAAAGAAGCCATCGAAATGCAATCCAAAGTGATTTCAAACGGTATTTTATACTTATTAATCTTCTCATTCATCGCCGCAGCCATGCGTAAGAAAATTGACATTTTTGGTACGTTTGTCGAGGGTGCCAAAGGCGGTTTCGAAACCTCCGTAAAAATTATTCCCTACCTCGTGGGGATGTTGGTGGCCATTTCATGCTTACGCAATTCAGGCGTTTTAGGCTTTATTGTAGATGGAATCAAATATCTAGTGGACATGTCGGGCATCGACAACCGTTGGGTAGATGCAATGCCCACAGCGCTATTACACCCTGTTAGTGGCAGTGGTTCGCGCGCCATGATGATTGACACGATGAAAACCTTCGGATCGGATTCGTTTGTTGGCCGTCTCTCTTGCGTATTCCAAGGTTCCGCTGAAACGGTTTTGTATGTAGTTGCTTTGTACTTTGGATCCGTGCAGGTACGCAATATTCGATACACGCTTTGGGCTGGATTAGCCGCAGATTTTGTGGGAATTGTCACCGCGATACTGGTGAGCTACTTGTTTTTTGGGTAAGCTAAGGTAGCGGTAAGGCCAATGTGACGTTGCCGCCTACCACGTCTTTCTTCCATGAGCCGGTATCAAAACCTAGGTTCGCTTTCAAGAAAGCGTCTTGGCCCATGACTTGGATTGGGCGCGACCAAAAGAGGCCAACAGCATATTGCCGTTTTACGGGAACGAATTCGCTACCAAACCAACCGATCGCATTCGACATTGAACCGCGAAAAGTCACCGAATTCTGTCCAAACACTCCTTCAATACCGATATAATACGCCTCTACGCGGTTGTTATCATAATAGACATTCTTCGTGGGCGACAAATCTGTCTCTGAATCTAAAGTCAACATCGGTGATCCTATACCCTTACCGAAATAGGTCCAGCCGGAATTATATACTCCGTTATTCAGATAATTGTCAAAACCCCGCAAAACACTGGAGTTAGTAAACACATTTCCGCCTTGAGATGCCGTATTTAAATACTCCACAACAACTCTTACGATACCTTTTTTGGACGAACGTGCATACGAGATTCCGTGCAACCCGTCGGTGATATTATTTAAATAATACAGGGATCCATCTTCGTAGATGGATTGACGATACATGAGTAATTTACCAATAGGCAAATCCACTTCCATACCCAAATCAACGGTACCCAAATGATTGCCTAAACGATTCCAACCATCATTAACACCATAGGTTGCGGTATCTCCGCCTTCCTTGACGCGGTTGATACTTTGGCCTGTAATCATGTATAAATATTCCTTGGTACCGGTCGCGATACGTCCATTTTTAGCAGAAATATTATATGGGTCCGCATATTTCAAAACGCCACCCCACTGCACTTGGTGGTTGAATCCACCATAGAATTTAAACATCCAGCTAGGCTTACCTAGTCGGCCATAAAATGATTTTTGATGCAAATAAAAGTCGCGCACATCTGCCCGACTATTCTCAAACCAGCCGTGAGAATAGTTTCCTTTAAAGCCTACGACATCCTTTAGAAACGCGGGTGCCCAGAAATTCTTGACAACTAAATTGATGGATGGCATCGGTAGCGCATTTCCCGACCAGATATAAGACCCCGAGCTAAGTGTCGAGTCCATTAAACCTTGCAATTGGCGCTTGCGTCCAAGCTGCATTTCAAATATACCATAGCGTCCCGTCACATACGCTTCCTGAATCATCGGATCCGCCTTCGTTTCGGCC